>CANFJA010000027.1 GCA_947447235.1 Comamonadaceae bacterium | reverse complement strand
TGGATGCGAATGCCCTCGGGATGGGCTGTGACCGTGGCCCCTGCATCACGCAGTTTGTCGATCACCGCGTCCAAATGGTCGGCCCGCGCATGGCGCAAGAAGACATCGCCCCCCGTGGCCGCCACCGCACACAAAAAAGTGCCAGCCTCGATGCGGTCGGCCACCACTTGGTGGTGACAGCCGTTCAAACGGCTCACGCCTTGGATGTGGATACGGCTGGTGCCATGGCCTTCAATCTTGGCACCCATGGCAATCAGCATCTCGGCCAAGTCTGGAATTTCGGGCTCTTGGGCGGCGTTTTCCAGCAACGTCTCGCCGTCGGCCAAAGCCGCCGCCATTAAGAAGTTTTCGGTACCTGTGACGGTCACCATGTCGGTGGCGATGCGCGCGCCCTTCAAGCGCGTCAAGCCCGGTTTGAGCTTGGCCAGCATATAGCCATGCGCCACCTCGATCTCAGCCCCCATGGCCTGTAAGCCCTTGATGTGCTGGTCCACCGGACGCGAGCCAATGGCGCAACCGCCAGGCAAGGACACCTTGGCATGGCCAAAACGTGCCAGCAAGGGCCCCAAGGCCAAGACAGACGCACGCATGGTTTTGACCAGCTCATACGGCGCTTCGGGGTTGTTCAAACTGCCGGCATTCAAATGCACTGCGCCTGCCTCATCGCGCTGCGCCGTGACACCCATGTTGCGGATCAGTTTGAGCATGGTGGCCACGTCTTGGAGCTGCGGCACATTGCCCAGCACCACAGCTTGGTCGGTCAGCAAGGCCGCGCACAGTTCGGGCAAAGCGGCGTTCTTGGCGCCCGAGATCAGCACCTCACCCTTCAAGGTGCGACCGCCGCGAATCAATAATTTGTCCATACAGTTTGTGGGCTCAGCTGCGTTCGGCAGCTGGCAGGGCTTGCCACTCGGCGGGGGTGTAGGTTTTCATCGACAAGGCGTGCACCTCATCGGTGTGCATTTTTTCACCCAGCGTGGCATACACCCGCTGATGCCGCTGAATCAGGCGTTTGCCCTCAAACTCGCTCGACACCAAGGTGGCATACCAATGGCGGCCATCGCCGTCGACCTGCAAATGTTCGCAGGGCAGCTTGGCAGCAATCAATGCTTGGAGATCTTGTGCAGTCATCATGCTTGTTAGCCCCGAATTTTGTAGCCTGTGCGCAGCAAGTGCAGGGCCACGCCCGACACCAGACACAGGCAGGTCAACACCAAGCCCAAACTCAACCAAGGCGAGACATCGCTTTGGCCAAAAAAGCCATAACGAAAGCCGTCGATCATGTAGAAGAACGGGTTGAGGTGGCTCACGCTTTGCCAAAAACTGGGCAAAGAATGGATGGAATAAAACACGCCACTTAAAAACGTCATCGGCATGATGACGAAATTTTGAAACGCGGCCATTTGGTCAAATTTGTCAGCCCACAAACCAGCGATCAGCCCCAGACAACCGAGCATCGCCGCACCGCACACAGCAAACACCAAAGCCCACAGCGGATAAGCCGGCAAGAGCGAGACGCTGAGCACCGAAGATTGCCAGACAAACACACTGGTCACCAGCAACACGCCCAGGCCCACCACCAAGCCACGCACCATGGCTGACAAGGTGTAAGCCAGAAACCAATTCCAATGCGACAAGGGTGTGAGCAACAAGAACACCAAGTTGCCCATGATCTTGCTCTGCACCAAGGACGACGAACTGTTGGCAAACGCGTTTTGCAACACACTCATCATCACCAAGCCAGGAATCAGGAATGCGGTGTAGCTCACCCCGCTGTAGACCTGTACCCGGTCTTCCAGCACATGGCCAAAGATCAGCAGGTACAGCACCGCCGTCAAGACGGGTGCAGCGACCGTTTGGAAACCCACCTTCCAAAAGCGCATCACTTCTTTGTAAAACAGGGCAGTCCAGCCGGTCATGCGCGCACCTCATCTGGGTGAGAGGACATCACGTCCAAGAACACATCTTCCAAATCGGCCTTGCGAATCTCAATGTCTTCGGCCACCAAGCCCGCTTCGCGCACCGCGGCCAAGTAGCGCTCAATCTCCAGGGCATCGTTGGCGGGCAATTGCACGATGCGGCCGGTGACACGCGCCTTGGTCGCCAAGGCAGCGGGCAACTCGGCATCGAGCTTGAAGCGCAACACCGTGCTCGACGCCGCTTTGAGCAACTCGCTGGTGCTGTCGAGCGCGACCACCTTGCCCTGCTTGAGCATGGCAATGCGGCTGCACAAGGCCTCGGCCTCTTCCAGGTAGTGCGTGGTCAACAACACGGTGTGGCCTTGTTTGTTGAGCTTGGCAATGAACTGCCACAGGGTTTGGCGCAGCTCCACATCCACGCCAGCAGTCGGCTCATCAAGCACGATGACCGGGGGTTTGTGCACCAGGGCCTGGGCCACCAAAACACGGCGCTTCATGCCGCCCGAGAGTTGGCGCATGTTGTGGTGGGCTTTGTCGGCCAGCCCCAAGCTGTGCAACAACTCGTCGATCCAGTCGTCGTTGTGCTTGACGCCAAAGTAGCCCGACTGAAAACGCAAGGTCTCGCGCACATTGAAAAAAGGGTCGAACACCAGCTCTTGCGGCACCACGCCCAACTGGCGTCGCGCCTGAGCGGCTTGGGTGTTGACATCAAAACCGTGCACGGTCACAGCACCTGCCGTGGCTTTGGACAAGCCCGCCAAAATGCTGATGAGTGTGGTTTTGCCTGCGCCATTGGGTCCGAGCAAGCCGAAGAACTCGCCAGGCTCGATGTCAAAGCGCACACCGTCCAAAGCCTGGAATGGGCCTCGGTCAGTGACATAGGTTTTGGAAACGGATTGGAAGGAGATGGCTGGCATGGGAAGCCTTATATTTTAAGGCTTTGCCAGTACCCTTCGGGCGGCATCGCTCAGTTGAGCAAATCGGTCACGCCGTACACACGCGCCAGGGCTTGGGCGCGTTCGGGCAAACCTTGGACTTGAAGTTGTCCGCCCTGCGCCAACACAGCACGTCGACAGGCCAACACCACAGCCAGCGCGGACGAATCAAACTGCGACAACGCCGAAGCATCCACCACGGCTTGACCACCCTGCGCCAAGTTGGCCAGCAAGGTTTTGACCAAGGTGTCCGAGACGGACTGGGCTTGCGCCTGCGTCAACACGGCAGGCAAGGCAACGGGCAACACGGCAGGACTGGTCATGGCTTATTTGGCGTCCGCTTTGCGCACGCTGTTGGCTTTGTTGCGCTCGGCCAAACTCGCGATCAAGCCATCCACGCCTTTGGCGTTGATCTCTTGGGCGAACTGGGTGCGGTAGTTATCGACCAACCACACGCCCATCACATTGAGGTTGTAAATGCGCCAGCCAGAAGGGGCGTCGGAGGCCTTTTCGACCCGGTAGTCCAGCTGAATCGGGTCGCCTTTGCCGCGCACCTCGGTGCGCACGATCACTTCTTTGTCGTCTGCAGCCGCACGCAATGGTTTGACCACGATGGATTGGTCACTCACCTGGGTGACCGCACCAGAATAGGTGCGCACCAACAAAGCCTTGAATTCTTCTTGCAAACGCTTTTGTTGCTCGGGTGTGGCTTGGCGCCAACCGGGCCCGACAGCAGAGGCCGTCATGCGCTGAAAGTTCAGATGCGGCATGACACGCTGGTCGACCAACACCGAAATTTTGTTGATGTCGCCCGACAAGATCGTCTTGTCGGCTTTGACGGTGTCGAGCAAATCGGTCGACAAGCGTTTGATGAATGCATCCGCGGTGTCATCGGCCGCCCAAACAGCTGAACTGACGGCCAGGCTGGTGGATAGACCCATGGCCAACACAGACAAAGCACGGGCCCAGTGGCGGCGGGTGAGGGAAAAACAAGTCATCGGTTTCAATTCCATGGATCAAGTAAAGGTTCAACACACAGAGACATCATTTGGCCGACGCAGGCTCTGCGCTGTAATCGGGTTCGTCCTCTTCAGGCGGATTGCCGTCGTAAATTTGTGAACGGCGGTACTGCAAATACGCATCACGCGTGAAGCTGTATTTGTCCAACGAGGCTTCTTCCAACAGGTTGCCCGCCTTGAGCAAACCCGCACGCTTTTCGGTGATGCGCAAAGCCATGGCACTGTTACGCGTAGGGACGTGATCGAGGTTGCGCACCACATCGCCCGATGTATTCAGAGGCAAGCCTGCGGTGTCACGCACGGTGGAAGGGCCTAGCAAAGGCAAGACCAAATAAGGACCGCTCGGCACACCCCAGTAGCCCAAGGTTTGCCCAAAGTCTTCTGTGTGACGCTGTAATTTGATTTCCGTTGCCACGTCGAAGATGCCGTAGACACCCAACACCGTGTTCACCACCACGCGCATGAACGACTCGGCCGTGTCGCGACCCTTGAGCTGCAAACCGCTGTTGACGGTAGACCACATGTCCGACAAGTTGTTGAACACATTGCGCACACCGGTTTGGACCAGATCGGGCGTGACATTTTGGTAGCCCGTGGCCACCGGCTTGAGTACGTTGCTGTCGAGCGTGTCGTTGAAACTGGAGATCTTGCGGTTGAAAGGTTCCAGCGGATCTTTGGGGTTGGCATTGGGCCCAGAGGCACAGCCGCTCAGCAACACCCAGGCCCCGGCACACACCCACGCACTCACCCAACGAAGTAAGCGTGTCTTACTCATTTCGCAGCGCCTGGCGTCGCAGGCGTATCTGCCGCCTTGTTGTAGAGGAATTGGCTGATCAGGTTTTCCAACACCACCGCCGACTGGGTGGACTGGATGCGATCCCCTGAAGCCAGGTTTTCGGCCTCAGAACCGGCTTCAATGCCGATGTATTGCTCGCCCAGCAGACCGCTGGTCAAGATCTTCAATGAGCTGTCTTTGGGAAATTTGTAGCGACTCTCCATGGCCATGGTCACCGTGGCTTGGAAGGTCTTGTCGTCAAAGGTGACCGACTCCACACGCCCGACCACCACGCCCGAGCTTTTGACCGCAGCTTGGCGCTTCAGGCCGCCGATGTTGTCAAACCGTGCACTCACCGAGTAGGTCGACTGGAAATTCAGACTCAACAAATTGGCCGACTTGAGGGCCAAAAACAAAACAGCTGCCGCCCCCAACAGGACAAACAAACCCACCCACAAGTCATTTTTAGAGCGTTGCATTGCGTCGCCTCGAATTTAAATACTGAACATCATGGCCGTCAGAACAAAGTCCAAGGCCAACACCGCCAAAGAAGCCACCACCACCGTGCGGGTGGTCGCGCGTGACACACCTTCTGGCGTGGGCTGCGCCTCGTAGCCTTGCAGCAAAGCCACAAAAGTCACGGTGACACCAAAAACAAAACTTTTCACCACGCCGTTGCCCACGTCTTTCCAAACGTCAACCCCGCCTTGCATCTGGCTCCAAAACGAACCTGCATCGACACCGATCATGAGCACGCCCACCATCCAGCCACCCAGCACGCCCACGGCGCTGAACACCGCCGCCAGCAAAGGCATGGTGAGGATGCCGCCCCAAAAGCGTGGCCCCAAAATGCGTCGCACCGGATCGACCGCCATCAGGTCCATGGCACTGAGTTGTTCGCCCGCTTTCATCAGGCCGATCTCGGCAGTCAACGAGGTACCGGCACGGCCCGCAAACAACAAGGCACTGACCACCGGGCCCAACTCGCGCACCAGGCTCAGGGCCACCAGCAAGCCCAGCGCCTCGGACGAGCCATAGCGCTGCAAGGTGTAGTAGCCCTGCAAGCTGAGCACAAATCCCACAAACAACCCCGACACGGCGATGATGGCCAGCGAGTAATTGCCCAAGAAATGGATTTGGTCGCGCACCAAGCCAAAGCGGCGCATGTTGTCGCCAAACAAACTGACCAAGCGCACGAACAAACGTGTGCCCTGCCCCAAGTTGACCAAGTAGCTGCGAATGGCAAACCCCACATCGGCAATGAACTTCATGCTGAGCCTCCGACGCCAAAATCTTGCGCCACGGAGGGGCCGGGGTAATGAAAGCGCACCGGCCCTTCAGGCGCTGCGCTGACAAACTGGTGCACCAAGGGGTCGGTGCTGTGGCGCACTTCGTCAGGCGTGCCCTGAGCCGCGATCTTGCCGTTGGCCAGCACAATCACCTGATCGGCAATGTGGAAGGTTTCGTCCAAGTCGTGCGACACGATGACGCTGGTCAGTCCCAAGGTGTCGTTGAGTTGGCGAATCAAACGTGCGGCGGTGCCCAGCGAAATCGGGTCCAAGCCCGCAAAGGGCTCGTCGTACATCACGAGTTGTGGGTCCAGCGCCATGGCGCGGGCCAGGGCGACACGACGCGCCATGCCGCCCGACACCTCTGAGGGCATCAGATCGCGGGCGCCGCGCAAGCCCACGGCTTCGAGTTTCATCAGCACGATGTCACGCACCAAGGACTCGCTCAAGTCGGTGTGCTCCCGCAGGGGAAAAGCCACGTTGTCAAACACACTCAAGTCGGTGAACAAAGCGCCAAACTGAAACAACATGCCCATGCGACGGCGCACGGCATACAAGCCCGCTTGATCGAGCGAGGAAATTTCTTGGCCATCAAAGGTCAAGCTGCCCGCCTGGGCACGGTACTGACCCCCGATCAGGCGCAAAACCGTGGTTTTGCCACCGCCTGAAGCGCCCATCAAGGCCGTGACCTTGCCACGCGGCACGGTCAAGCTGATGCCGTCCAAAATCACGCGCTCGCCATAACCAAAGCGGATGTCGCGCAGTTCGACCAAGGGCGTCGTAGTGGAGGAGGAGGAGGTGGAAGTCATAGAAAACAAAAGCCGGGGAATGCCGGCTTCTGTGATTTTAAAACCAAGTCCTTACAGACTTGTAAAGAGGGTCATGGATCAACGGGGCAGGTCGCTCGCACCCATCAAAAACTCATCCACCGCGCGTGCGGCCTGACGGCCTTCGCGAATGGCCCACACCACCAAGGATTGACCCCGGCGAATGTCGCCCGCTGCAAACACCTTGGCCACGTTGGTGGCATAGCCCCCGGTGGCTTCGGTGCTGGCCTTGGCATTGCCACGTGCGTCTTTGTCCACGCCAAAGGCGTCGAGCACAGTGGCCACTGGATTGACAAAGCCCATGGCCAGCAACACCAAATCGGCCTTGATGATTTCTTCAGTGCCTGCCACCTCCACCATCTTGCCGTCTTTCCATTCGACGCGCACAGTTTTGACGCCGGTGACTTTGCCGTTCTCGCCCACGAACTCTTTGGTGGAGATCGCAAATTCACGCTTGAGCAAGCCTTTTTCGGCGCTCTCGTCATGGCTGGAGCTGGTGCGCAGCTTCAGGGGCCAGTAAGGCCAGACCAGGGGCTTGTTTTCTTCCTCAGGCGGCATGGGCATGACTTCAAACTGCACCACACCTGCGGCACCGTGGCGGGTGCTGGTGCCTACGCAATCGCTGCCGGTGTCGCCACCGCCAATCACCACCACATGCTTGCCATCGGCGCGCAACTGGTCTTTCAACTTGTCGCCTGCGTTGACCTTGTTTTGCTGGGGCAAAAACTCCATCGCGAAATGGATGCCGCCTAAGTCACGGCCTGGTGCGGGCAAGTCACGCGACTGCTCGGACCCCCCGGTCAAGAGCACCGCATCAAAATCTTTCTTCAGCTGCTCGGGGCTGATGGTGTCTTTGGCCCAGTTGGTGACCTTGGAGCCTTTGGGCAACTCCCCCACCATCACGCCGGTGCGCAGGGTCACGCCTTCGGCTTCGAGCTGTTTGGCGCGGCGGTCGATGTGCGACTTTTCCATCTTGAAGTCTGGAATGCCGTAGCGCAACAAACCACCGATGCGGTCGTTCTTTTCGAACAAGGTGACGTCGTGGCCCACGCGTGCGAGCTGTTGGGCCGCCGCCATGCCAGCGGGGCCAGAGCCCACCACCGCCACTTTTTTGCCCGTCTTGTGCTGAGGGGTCTGGGCGGTGACCCAGCCTTCGGCCCAGGCCTTGTCGATGATGGCGTGCTCGATGGACTTGATGCCCACCGCGTCGTCGTTGACGTTCAAGGTGCAAGCCGCTTCGCACGGTGCGGGGCAAATGCGGCCGGTGAACTCGGGGAAGTTGTTGGTGCTGTGCAGCACCTCGATGGCGTTTTTCCAATCGCCTTGGTACACCAAGTCGTTGAAATCCGGAATGATGTTGTTGACCGGGCAGCCGTTGTTGCAAAACGGCGTGCCGCAGTCCATGCAACGCGCGCTTTGGTCTTTGGCTTGTTGGTCATCCAAGCCGATCACGAACTCTTTGTAATGCTTCAGGCGCTCGGGCACGGGCTTGTAGCCCTCTTCGATGCGCTCAATTTCCATGAAGCCGGTGACTTTTCCCATGATGTGTGTCCTTATGCTCTAACGTGCTGAATGGCTTATTTGGCAGCCACGGCTTTTTTGGCCTTGGTCGCAGGCGCCTTCGCTTGCTTGGCGGCGTGGAGCTCGCCCAGGGCACGCTTGTATTCGTTGGGGAAGACTTTGACGAACTTGCCACGTGACTCGGCCCAGGTGTCGAGCAGATTGCGGGCACGCTTGGAGCCGGTCCAACGGTGGTGGTCTTCGAGCAGCTTTTTGAGCTGTGCCTCGTCGCTTTGGTCACGGTGCCAGATGGCACGTGGCAAAGCGGCTTCTTGCTCCGCAGCGGTCAGCACTTTGTCTAGAGAGACCATGGCGGTGTTGCAGCGTTTGCTGAACTGGCCGTCTTCGTCGTACACATAGGCCACGCCGCCGCTCATGCCCGCGGCAAAGTTGCGTCCGGTCTTGCCCAACACAGCCACGGTGCCACCGGTCATGTATTCGCAACCATGGTCGCCCGTGCCTTCGACCACCGCGGTGGCGCCCGACAGACGCACCGCAAAGCGCTCGCCAGCCACACCGCTGAAAAAGGCCTCGCCGCGCGTCGCACCAATCATCACGGTATTGCCCACGATGATGTTGTTGACCGCGTCCCCACGGAAGTCGATGCTGGGGCGCACCACCACACGACCACCCGACAAGCCTTTGCCGGTGTAGTCATTGGCGTCCCCAATCAGATACAGCGTGATGCCATGGCACAAGAAAGCGCCAAACGATTGACCGCCCGTGCCTTCGAGTTGGATGCGGATGGTGTCGTCAGGCAAGCCTTCAGGATGCACCTTGGTCACGGCACCCGACAGCATGGCGCCGACCGAACGGTTGACGTTGCGTGTCACGTCCATGAATTGCACTTTCTCACCGCGCTCGATGGCGGGTTTGGACTTCTCGATCAGTTTCTGATCGAGCGCTTTGTCCAAGCCATGGTCTTGCACCGACATGTGCAAGCGCGGCACCTCGGGTCCGACTTGCGGCACGGCCAACAAACGGCCGAAGTCCAAGCCACTGGCTTTCCAGTGCTCAATGCCTTGGCGCATGTCGAGCAAATCGGCGCGACCAATCATGTCGTCGAACTTGCGGATCCCCAGCTGGGCCATGATGTGGCGCACTTCTTCGGCGATGAAGAAGAAGTAATTCACCACGTGCTCAGGCTTGCCAGTGAACTTCTTGCGCAACTCGGGGTCTTGGGTGGCCACACCCACCGGGCAGGTGTTCAAGTGGCACTTGCGCATCATGATGCAGCCTTCGACCACCAGCGGTGCGGTGGCAAAGCCAAACTCGTCAGCCCCCAACAAAGCGCCCACTGCCACGTCGCGGCCGGTCTTCATTTGCCCGTCGGCTTGCACGCGAATGCGACCGCGCAAGCCATTGAGCACCAAGGTTTGTTGGGTTTCGGCCAAACCGATTTCCCAAGGGCTGCCCGCGTGCTTGATGGACGACCAGGGCGAGGCGCCCGTACCGCCGTCGTGCCCGGCAATCACCACGTGGTCGGCCTTGCACTTGGCCACGCCTGCAGCGATGGTGCCCACGCCAATTTCAGACACCAACTTGACGCTGATGTCGGCATGGGGCGCCACGTTTTTGAGGTCGTGGATCAACTGCGCCAAATCTTCGATGGAGTAGATGTCGTGGTGGGGTGGGGGCGAAATCAAGCCCACACCTGGCACGCTGTAGCGCAGCTTACCGATGTACTCGGACACCTTGGAGCCCGGCAACTGACCGCCCTCGCCAGGCTTGGCGCCCTGGGCCATCTTGATCTGAATTTGGTCCGACGATGTCAGGTACTCAGCCGTCACACCGAAGCGGCCCGAGGCCACTTGCTTGATGCGCGAGCGCAAGCTGTCACCCGCCTGCAGCGGCATGTCGACTTCGACCACGTCGTCGCCAATCACGCTCTTCAAAGTCTCGCCCAATTGGATGGGGATGCCTTTGAGTTCGTTGCGGTAACGCGCCGGGTCTTCTCCGCCTTCACCGGTGTTGCTTTTGCCGCCAATGCGGTTCATGGCCACAGCCAAGGTGGCATGGGCTTCGGTGCTGATCGAGCCCAGCGACATGGCACCGGTGGCGAAACGTTTGACGATCTCGGTGGCAGGCTCCACCTCGTCCACCGAAATGGCTTTGGTCGGGTCGATCTTGAACTCAAACAAACCACGCAAGGTCAGGTGACGCTTGTTTTGGTCGTTGATGATCTGGGCGTACTCTTTGTAGGTGCTGAAGTTGTTCGATCGCGTGCTGTGCTGCAACTTGGCAATCGCGTCAGGCGTCCACATGTGTTCTTCACCCCGGGCACGCCACGCGTATTCGCCGCCGGTGTCGAGCATGTGGGCCAAAATCGGGCTGTCGCCAAAAGCGGCTTTGTGCATGCGGATGGCTTCTTCGGCCATCTCAAAAATGCCAATGCCCTCCACCCGCGTGGGTGTCCCTGTGAAGTACTTGTGCACTGTTTCGGTGTTGATGCCAATCGCTTCGAACAACTGCGCGCCGCAATACGACATGTAGGTCGACACGCCCATCTTGGACATGATCTTGGACAGGCCTTTGCCAATCGCTTTGACGTAGTTGTAGATGGCCTTGTCGGTTGACAAATCAGCCGGCAAGTCTTTGTGAATGGCCGCCAGGGTTTGCAGGGCAAGGTAGGGGTGAACCGCTTCGGCACCATACCCGGCCAGCACCGCAAAGTGATGCACTTCGCGGGCGCTGCCAGTCTCGACCACCAAGCCCGCGGTGGTGCGCAAGCCTTCGCGCACCAAGTGTTGGTGAATCGCTGACAGCGCCAACACAGCAGGAATGGCCACTTGGGTGGCGCTCACACCTCGGTCGCTGATGATCAGAATGTTGTGGCCGCCTTTGATCGCATCCACCGCTTCGGCGCACAAGGACGCCAACTTGGCTTCTACACCGTCATGGCCCCAGGCGAGCGGGTAGTCGATGTTGAGGGTGGCGCTTTTGAACTTACCCTGGGTGTGTTGCTCGATGTCGCGCAGCTTGGCCATGTCGGTGAAGTCGAGCACCGGTTGGCTCACCTCCAGGCGCATGGGCGGATTGACTTGGTTGATGTCGAGCAGGTTGGGCTTGGGGCCGATGAACGACACCAAAGACATCACGATGGCTTCGCGGATCGGGTCGATCGGCGGGTTGGTCACTTGGGCAAACAACTGTTTGAAGTAGTTGTAGAGCGGCTTGTTTTTGCTCGACAACACGGCGAGTGGGCTGTCGTTGCCCATCGAGCCAATGCCCTCTTCGCCGTTGATGGCCATGGGCGCCATCAAGAACTTGATGTCTTCTTGGGTGTAGCCAAAGGCTTGCTGCAAATCCAACAGTTCGGGGCTGGCGTCTTCCAAGCCAATGCCGTGGGGTTCTGAAGCGCCTGCGGGCAGCTCTTGGGCGTCTTCGCCGGCGACGGGGTGAACCACGTCGTCCAAGCGGATGCGCACGTTCTCGATCCACTGCTTGTAGGGCTTGGTGTTGGCCAAGCCCGCTTTGAGCTCTTCGTCGTCGATCATGCGGCCTTGTTCCAGGTCGATCAGGAACATCTTGCCGGGCTGCAAGCGCCACTTGCGCACGATCTTGCTTTCGGCCACGGGCAACACGCCCGACTCAGAGCCCATGATCACCATGTCGTCGTCGGTGATGCAGTAGCGCGATGGGCGCAAGCCGTTGCGGTCCAGCGTGGCGCCAATCTGGCGACCGTCGGTGAACACAATGGAAGCTGGGCCATCCCAAGGCTCCAACATCGCGGCGTGGTATTCGTAAAACGCTTTGCGGCGCTCGTCCATGGTGGTGTGTTGTTCCCAGGGCTCTGGGATCATCATCATCACGGCCTGGCTGATGGGGTAGCCCGACATGGTGAGCAACTCCAAACAGTTGTCAAACGTGGCGGTGTCCGATTGGTCGGCAAAACTGATGGGGTAGAGCTTTTTCAAGTCGTCGCCCAACACGGGTGACGACATCACGCCTTCGCGCGCCTTCATCCAGTTGTAGTTGCCCTTGACCGTGTTGATCTCGCCGTTGTGTGCCACATACCGGTACGGGTGGGCCAGCGGCCACTCGGGAAAGGTGTTGGTCGAAAAACGCTGGTGCACCAAACCCAGCGCAGAAACACAGCGTTCGTCTTGCAAATCGGTGAAATACGTGCCCACTTGGTCGGCCAAGAGCAAGCCCTTGTAAATGACCGTGCGGCTGGACATGCTGGGCACGTAATACTCTTTGCTGTGCTTCAAATTCAGACGTTGAATCGCCGCGCTGGCGGTTTTGCGGATCACGTACAGTTTGCGCTCCAAGGCGTCTTGCACGATCACGTTGTTGCCACGACCGATGAAGATCTGCCGCATGATGGGCTCTTTGGCGCGCACCGTGGGCGACATGGGCATCTCAAGGTTGACCGGCACATCGCGCCAGCCCAACATCACCTGGCCTTCGGCCAACACGGCACGCTCGAGCTCTTGTTCACAGGCCAGACGAGATGCGTGCTCTTTGGGTAAAAACACCATGCCCACGCCGTACTCGCCCATGGCTGGCAAGGTCACGCCCTGCTTGGCCATTTCTTCGCGGTACAGCGCGTCGGGCAGCTGAATCAAAATGCCCGCGCCGTCGCCCATCAAAGCGTCAGCACCCACAGCACCCCGGTGGTCCAAGTTTTCGAGAATCTTCAGAGCCTGACCCACGATCGCGTGGCTCTTGACCCCTTTGATGTGGGCCACAAAGCCCACGCCGCAGGCGTCATGTTCATTCGAGGGGTCGTACAAACCCTGATGTTGCAGTTGTGCTTTTTGGGCAGCCGTGGTCATGGCGCATTCCTCTAAATATTCAGCGGGGGTGAGAGCATACTGCACTGCAGCATCTGTGCCAAGAAAATTAATTGGGGTCAGAACCCAATTAATTGACCCATAAATTGAGCTGCAATTTAATTAGGGACAGATTAATCATCCTTGGCAAAGGGTCTCCCCGCCTTGGTTTTGCTCAAACGTCTCTCGGTTTGGCCTTGCAAACTGGCCTTGAACACCTCATCGCCCAGCGCCCAACCGCTGAGCGTGGCATCGGTCAATGCACCCTGTTGGTCCGAAGTGATGCCAGCTTGCACCAATTCGGCGTAAGCCGCTTCACGTGCGAAGGGCGTGTTACCCAAGCTCCAATACAAGGCATGCGGCGTGATCAATCGATCGTTACGGCGCCCGATGTAATGCGCGCAGCTTGACCACACATGGTCTTCTGGCTCTGTGACCATATGAGCTCGCACGGGATTGAGGTCGATGTAGGCCATGCAGGCCAGCAAGTAGCGATCGGTCTGAATCAAGGTGGAACGGTAGCGCCCTTCCCAAAGCGTGCCGGTGCGGCCATGCACTTTGTTGAACACCTGCACATAGCTGCGTCCCACCGCCTGCATCATCTTGGGCAGCGCTTGGTCTTGTTGGGGGGTGACCAGCAGGTGCAGGTGGTTGCTCATCAGCACATAGGCATGAATGTCCACCTGTTGCGCTCGGCTGTGCTCAAACAGCAAATCCAGCATGCGCTGGTAATCCGCGGTTGTTTTGAAGATATCTTGCCGGTTGTTACCTCGCAAGATGACGTGGTGCGGGTAGCCGGTGACAGTGAGACGAGGAAGGCGAGCCATGGCGCCATATTAATTGGGTTCTGACCCCAATTAACTGACCCCAATTAATGATGGAAACGGGTCTGCGCCAGGTCTTGCACACCAAATTCTTCCAGCAGGGCCTGCAAACGCTCGGCAGAACTGCGTTTTTTCTGGCCGGTGTACTTGGCCAAGATGAGTTCGTTTTTCATGCTGTGCTCCCAACCCACCAGCTCGGTGACGGTGACTTGGTAGCCCTGCGCCTCCAGGTACAAGCAGCGCAACACGTTGGTGAGTTGGCTGCCCATCTCGCGGGTGTGCAGCGGGTGACGCCACAGCTCCGCCAAGGCCGTGCGCTGCAAGTTGAGGGCTTTGTGCTGGTTGAGCACGCGCGCCAGCTCAGCTTGGCAACAAGGCACCAACACCATGAACTTGGCTTTCTTTTGCAGACCAAAAGCGATGGCGTCGTCGGTGGCGGTGTCGCAGGCATGCAGCGCGGTGACCACATCGATGTGCGCCGGCAGCGCGTCACTGTGCGCCGACTCGGCCACACTGAGATTGAGAAACTGCATGCGCTCAAACCCCAAGCGCTGCGCCAGCGCCTGAGAGGAGGCCACCAGTTCAGCCCGGGTTTCAATGCCGTAAATATGGCCCCGTCCCAGCGCCTTGAAAAACAGGTCGTAGATGATGAAACCCAAATACGACTTGCCTGCGCCGTGGTCGGCCAAGGTGGGCCCCGTCTCGCTGACAGGCAGCTCATTCAACAGCTTGTCGATGAACTGAAACAGGTGGTAGACCTGCTTGAGTTTGCGGCGCGAATCTTGGTTGAGCTTGCCGTCGCGCGTGAGGATGTGCAGTTCTTTGAGCAGTTCAATCGATTGGCCGGGGCGCAGGTCGAG
>CANFJA010000026.1 GCA_947447235.1 Comamonadaceae bacterium | reverse complement strand
TACCTCGGTTTGCGTCACCTGGGTGCCAGCGACACCGTGGCCATGCTGGTGGCCACGTTTTGCGGCGGTTTGCTCACCACCTTTGGCAGCACCACCATGCGCCGCGTGCTGATCGTGCTGGGGTTTCCTTTGTCGCTGATCGCGTCATCTAGCAGTTTTGCCATGCCGCCCTTGGGCTGGTTGATTTTGCTGGGCCTGATTGTGTTGCTCTACCCACGCAGCGCGTGGCGCGATGCGCCGCTGTTTCCAACGCCCAAGAAAGCGCTGCGCCAGTTGCCCGAACACATCACCCTCTTGGGTGGGGCCCGCATGTTGGATGCGGGCAGTGGCATGGGCGACGGCTTGCTGGCCTTGCGCAGCGCCTACCCCCGCGCTGAATTGCATGGCCTAGAGATGAGTTGGCCGCTGCGCGTGCTCAGCGCGATGCGGTGCTCATTCGCCAGCATTCGCCAAGGCGACATGTGGTTGGTGGACTGGCGCAGTTATGACTTGGTGTACATGTTTCAACGCCCCGAGAGCATGCCGCGTGCGGTGGAAAAAGCCGAGGCCGAAATGCGCCGTGGCGCCTGGCTGGTGAGCTTAGAGTTTGAAGCCCGCGACTTGGTGCCATCGGGCGTGATCTATGGCGCCGATGGTCGCCCGGTGTGGATGTACCAACTGCCGTTCAACCGCAAGGTATAGCGCCTCAACAACTTGGGGCTGCATGGCCCCTCACAGTGACCCCCAGGAGTTCAGCATGACGTCTTCTTTCAATGCACCCTCAAACTGCTGCGCCCCGCACATGACTCAGACTGTTCGCACCTGTCTGCGCCTGATCGTGTTCGGCTCACTGATGGCCCTGTCACCCGCTTGGGCACAAGGCAACAGCTATCCCAGCAAGCCCATCACCTTGGTGGTGACCTACCCGCCCGGTGGTGGCGCCGACGTGATGGCGCGCTTGGTCGCCCCCAAACTGGGCGAGGCACTGGGACAGACCATCGTGATCGAAAACCGCCCCGGTGCAGGCGGTCAAATCGGCGCCAGCGCAGTGGCCAAAGCAGCGCCCGATGGCTACACCGTGATGCTCGATGCCTCGTCGTTTGCCATCAACCCAGCGCTCTACCCCAAGCTGCCCTACGACACGCTCAAAGCCTTTCGTCCAATCGGGGTGATGGCCTTGTTTCCCAACGTCGTGTTGGTGAACGCGCAGTTTCCAGCCAAGAACATCGCCGAACTCACCGCGTTGGCAAGGGCCCAAAAAAATGCGGTGTCGTTTGCCTCATCCGGCAACGGCTCGGCCCAGCACCTGGCTGGCGCATTGTTTGAATCGGCCGCCAAAGTGGACATGGTGCATGTGCCCTACAAAGGCGCGGGCCAAGCCTTGAACGACGTGCTGGGTGGGCAGCTGCCTTTGTTCTTTGGCAACTTGGCCTCGACCTTGCAACACGTGCAGTCGGGCAAGTTGCGACCGCTGGCGGTGACCGCCGCCAAGCGCTCTTCCATCTTGCCCGACGTGCCCACCTTGGCGGAAGCTGGTGTGCCCGGCGCCGAGGTGTACGAGTGGAATGGTGTGTTCGTGCCCGCAGGCACACCCGACGCCGTGGTGGACAAACTGTCTGCGGCTTTGCAAAAAGCCATGGACGCGCCCGAGGTCAAAGCGCGCATTGCACAACTGGGTGGCGAAGTGCAAAAAGGCGGGCCCAAAGCGGCGCAAGACTTCATTCAAGCGCAAATGGGCATGTGGTCTCAGCTGATCAAAGCCAAGGGCATTGCCCTTGAATGACAGCCACCGCTATTTGAGGATGTAGCGTCCGGTGGCCTGCTCGCGGTCGAGTCGGTTGTGTTGCCGCAACAGACCCCAGGCCTGAACAATCTGGCGTTGCGGCGTGTGCCCAAAATGCGCCAGCACATCGTAAAAGTGCAAGGGCTTGACCAGCAATGCCGCAATGGCTTCGGCCAAATCTGCGGTGTTGCTGGGCGTTGCCACCGTCTGCGTTGGCGCTGGGTCGCTGGCCTTGAAAGGGTAATCGATCGGGTCGTATTCAGAAATGTCTGAGCCCTCTGGGATGGTGGCGTCGACACCCCACTTGGCGGTCAAGGGGGCCAACGCACCCTTGGTCACATGCAACTGCGTGCTGGGGTCTAAGTGCGAGCCACGGGCACCGTCGACGATGACGATGTCACGCGTGGGCCGCACCCGGTAAGCCAAGGCGCGCTCCATCGATTCGGGATCAAAGATGTCGATGTCGTCGTCGGTGACCACCACATGTTTGACCCGCTTGAGAGACATCAGGGCCATCAAGGCGTTTTTGCCTTCGCCTGGGCGCTTGCGTATGGATGCATACAAATGCAAATTGCACCCCGCTGCAGCCGGTGCATACACCGCCGTCGCCTTGACACCCGCTACCGACAAGGCTTGCCAACCCGAGCCCTCCAATGGTGGGGCAATCAAGTAGTCCACCTCGTCAGGCATGTGCAAGGCATAAAACACCGCGTCTTTGCGGTGGGTGATGGCTGTCACGCGAAACACCGGATTGAATTTGATCGGCCCCACAAACCCGGTGAAGTCCCCAAAGCGGCCTTCGTCCTCGGTCCAGCCAATGGGCAACAACTCGCCTTCAATCACGATCTCGGCGTCCGCTGGCACTTCCAAGTCGACGGTTTCGCATTTCACCAAGCGCACCGCCTCACCCGCCAATGCCCCTGCGAGTTCGTACTCGTCTTGTCCCGAAGTCGCCATGTGCGCAGCCCCCATCAGCAGCGAGGGATGAACGCCAATCGCAATGGCCAGTGGCAGCGGCTTGCCTTGCTTGAAGGCACGGTCATAAAACAACTTGAGGTCAGAAGCACCAATCAGGTCGACGCCGGTTTCTTTGTCGCTGCGGATCATGAACCGGTAACACCCCACATTGCGGCCGTAGTCTGGGTCTTTGGCGATGCCAATGGCCGAGGTGATGTAGGGACCGCCATCCAACATGCTGACCAAGGGCACAGGCAAAGCTGTCAAGTCAATCGCGTCCCCCACTTTGATGACTTCTTTGACACGGCCCGTGCTCACCATCACAGGCGGTATCGGGTTGGCCAGTCGGCGATGGAACTCTTTGCCCATCTCGCGGTGGTCGCACCCAAGGCTGGCGGCCATGCGCGCGCGCGATCCTAAGATGCCACTGACCACGCCCATGTCATAGCCACTGACGCGCTCAAACCACAGCGCTTTGGATGACGCCGCGGTGCGGGCTGAGACCTCGCGCAAATCAATTTCTTCTTTGACGCGAATGAGTTCGCCCTGCTGTTCAAGCACACTCAAAAAGTCGCGAAATTCTTTGGCCATGTGAGCTCCACTTTGGTTTTTTTATTTATTCAACCGTCGCGCCGGAGAGGCGAATGACTTCTGCCCACTCGCGCAGTTCAGCGCGCATGCGCTCGGTCAGTCGCTCGGGCGACCCGCCATCGGCGTCGGCCCCAATGGCCGCCAATTTGACCTTCATCTCTGGCGAGGCCAAGGCTTTGTTGAGCACCGCATTGATGCGGCTGATGATCTCTGCGGGGGTTCCTTTGGGCGCGAACAAAGCGTGCCAACCGCTCTTGTCATAACCTTTGATGCCCAACTCTTCCAAGGTGGGCACATCGGGCAATTGACCAGAACGCCTGGGGGTCGTGACTGCCAACGCGCGCAGGCGACCGGCCTTGATCAAGGGCGCCGCCGAAGGCACCACGTCGACCATCACATCGACCCGATCCCCAGCCATTTCTGTCAGCGCTGGCGCGCTGCCTTTGAAGGGAATGTGGGTCCACTTCACCCCCACCGAATTTTGAAAATGCACGCCCAACAAATGCTGAAAACTGCCACTGCCCGCAGAGGCCATGGTCAAGCCATTGGGTGTGGAGACCGACAAAGCCAGCAACTCTTTGATGGTGTTGGCCTTGAGGCCATTGCGAACCACGATGATGCCCGGCGCTGAAGCAAAAGGAATGATGGCCTCTAAGCGCGTCAATGGATCGAAGTTGCGGTCTTTGTACAACACTGGGCTGATGGCCGCAGGCCCCGTGCTGGGCACCAACAAGGTGTAGCCATCAGGTGTGGCGGCCGCCACTTGCTCCAGGGCGAGCATGCCGCCCGCGCCTGGTTTGTTCTCCACCGTGAACGCTTGGCCGAATGCTTCGGTCAAAGATTGCGCCATCAAGCGTGCGGCGGTGTCGGTGGCGCCACCCGGCGGATAAGGCACCACGATCTTGACAGGCCGACTGGGATAAGCTTGCGCCGAAACGGAACCAGCCGTCAGCAAAGCCATCCAAGCCATCACCACGGCGAAACATATTTTCATCACGGTCTCCTTGCCTTGTGAATGCCAAAGGGCAAAACTTACTCGACTTTCATTTGGGTCGCACGAATCAACTCAGCCCAGCGTTCGACTTCGGCTTTGACTTGGTCGCGCAATTTCTCGGGTGGCCCCCCCACGGTGATGGCCCCCAAACCGGCGTAGCGTTGCTTCACATCGGGCTGCTCAAGGATGCGGTTGACCTCGGCATTGAGTTTGTTGACGATCTCAGTCGGGGTACCTGCGGGCGCAAACAAAGCAAACCACCCATTGGCCTCAAAACCAGGCAGCGTCTCGGCCACGGTGGGAATGTCTGGGGCTGTTGGCACGCGCTGCAAACTCGTCACGCCCAAGGCACGCAACCGCCCCGCACGGATGTGCGGCATGGCAGAAGGAATGCCGTCAAACATGATGGGAATGTGTCCGCCCATCACATCGTTGAGCGCTGGGCCGCTGCCTTTGTAGGGCACATGCACGATGGCAATGCCCGCTGCACGCTTGAACAACTCGCCTGCCATGTGCGGGGTAGAGCCTTGACCGGGCGCCGCCGAGCTGTATTTGTCTGGATTGGCTTTGGCCAAATCAATCAGCTCTTTGACGGTGGTGGCCGGAAAAGACGGATGGACCACGATGATGTTGGGCGAGACGGTGATCCAAGCCACGGGCGCGAAATCACGGATCGGATCAAAGCCCGCATTGCGGTAGAGGCTGGTGTTGATGCCATGCGTTCCACCTGTCGCAAAAAACAAGGTGTAGCCATCGGGCGCCGAGCGAGCAGCGGCCACCGCCCCCACATTGCCACTGGCACCGGCTCGGTTGTCGACCACCACTTGTTGTTTGAGGGCCAATGAGAGTTTTTCTGCCAACACACGGCCGGTCACATCGGTGGGACCGCCAGGGGGGAACGGAATGATCAAGGTGATCGGCTTGCTGGGGTAGCTCTGCCCCCAAGCCAACCAAGGCCAAGCGCTGAGGCCAGATAAAAAGGCCAGCGCCAGCGTGATGCACTTGCTTCGGATCTTCAACATGGTGTTCTCCTTAGGTTAGCCCACCGCACAGCAGGCACACATTGCTACACAACACACGCGTCACGCAGCACCCGTTTGAGCACTTTGCCATTGGCATTGCGTGGCAACTCAGTTCGAAACTCCACCGTTTTGGGCACTTTGTAGCCCGCCAAACGCTCGCGACAACGCGTCAACAAGACTTCAGGGTCGAGCAACACACGTGGTGCAGGCACCACCACGGCATGCACGGCCTCGCCCCAAGTTGGGTCGGCAATACCCACCACTGCCACCTCCATCACACCCGCTTGCTCGAGCAAGACCTCTTCAATTTCAAGCGGGTACACATTGACGCCACCACTTTTGATGACATCTTTGCTGCGGTCCACGATGTAGACATAGCCCTCATCGTCGATGCGGCCCACATCGCCCAGGGTGCACCAATCGCCAGAAAATACCGCTTGGTTTTTTTCGGGTGCGTTGAAGTAGCCAGAAAAAATCGTGGGGCCACGCAACCAAATTTCACCGATCTCGCCCGCCGGCACATCTTGCCCTGCTTCATCACGAATCGCAACTTCGGTGTCGAACACCGGACGACCCACACAGCGGCGTTTGCGTGCTTGGTCTTGTGGACGCAGGTTGGTGATGACGCCAGCCTCGGTGGCGCCATAAAACTCATGCAAGCCACACGCAGGGAAGGTGGCGAGCACGCCCTCTTTGGTTTGTGTGGTGAGGGCCGAGCCACCCGAGATCATCATGCGCAGGCTGGTCCAATCATGGGCCGCCAGCGTCTCGCGCCCTAAGGCCAAGATGCGCTCGTACATGAAAGGCACGGCAAACATCCAAGTCACGTGGTGGGTTTGGATTTGTTGCAAAGCCTCCAAGGCGTCGAAATGCTCCAAGATGACCACTTCACCCCCTAAGTACAACTGCGCCAAGGTGAAGGTGAACGGCGCAGTATGGTGAAACGGCCCACAGTGCAGCGAGACATCGCACTCGCTCAAACCAAACTCAAGGGCCCAGTAGTGGTAGGCCAAAGCGCGGTTGCGTTGCGTGACCATCGCACCCTTGGGGCGACCGGTGGTGCCTGAGGTGTAACCCAGATAAAACACATCCAATTCACCCACGTCCACATCCAGAGGTGTGTTCGGTGCTGTGTCAATGGCCTGGGTCAAGCTGTCGTGTGCCGAGTCTGTCCCCTCGCCATGGCGCAAAAATACCCGCACCGGCAGACCTTGTGTGGCAGGCAACACGGCGGGCGCAAAAGCCTCACCGTAAATCAACCCCAGCGCACCACAGTCTTGCAACTGGACCGCGTACTCTGAGGTGGTGAAACGGTAGTTGAGCGTGACCATCGTCAAGCCTGCTTTGGCGCAGGCCATGGCGATCACCACATACTCCATGCAATTGGGCAACACCACCGCCACGCGGTCACCACGCTGGAGACCTCGGGCCAACAAGGCATGCCCCAACTGGTTGGCCGCCGCATCGAGTTGCAAATGGGTCATCTGGCGTGGACCACAACGCAATGCCACCTTGTTGCCCGCACGCTGCGCCGCCAACGCCAAGGCTCGCGAGACGGTGAGCTCCATCATCTGGAATTACCCAATCACCCGGTGCTGAACCAAGTAGGGACGCTTGAGGTGTTCAGCGATGCGAATGGGGCGGTGCGGCAACATGGCAATGGCGTGCCCGGTGTGGGTGACTTCACCGCGTTGGTTGACGGCTGTGACCTCAAGTTCGACCAAATTGATTTCATCCTCGACCCACTTGCGCGTGACCTTGGCGTGGCAGCTCAGGCTGTCGCCAGGACGCACGATCAACACCGCTTTGGTCGAGAAGGTGCGCATGGGGCGGTCCCACAACCAGTCGGTCAACATTTGGCCGATGAAGCCCATGCCGATCATGCCGTGCGCAAACACGCCGCCCATGCCGCCAATGTCTCGCGCGATGTCTTCGTCCACGTGACTGGGGTTGAAGTCACCGGAAGCACCCGCAAAACGGGCAATTTGTAAACGCGTGATGGGCGGCTTTTTCAGCTCCAGGGTCATGCCCACTTGGACATCTTCAAACCAGGGGCCTTCGGTTTTGGGTTCCACCACAGCATGCTTGGGTGCAGAGAGTCGTTCGTTGTAGTCCATGTCAGTCCTTAGCCAATGTGAATGTCATTCATTTGTCGCGCACGAAAAACAGCTGAGTGGCTTCCACCAGCTTTTCGTCGGCATCGTTCTTGAGCTTGATGAGCACCGTGAAGAAACTCAACTCGCCATAGGTTTTACTTTTTTTGCGGCCTGCATCGACCACTTTGATCTTGTGCCAGACCGTGTCACCTGGACGCACGGGTTTGAAATAGTGGATGACTTGCTCGCCATGCAACAGCAAGGGCAAATCGACTTCGGTTTCAGACAGCACCAAGGTGGTTTTGAAATCTCGAAAGCAATTGATCAAGGTCGGGGGCGCCACGATGCCTGCATTGCCGCTTTGGCTGGCAATCTCATCGTCTAGAAACAATGGGTTGTAGTCTTCCAAGCAGCTGCACAGCGAATCGATTTGTCGCTGTGTCACCACCACCTGGGTCCAGGGGGTTTCAGCACCGAGTGCATTTTGGTTGATGGGCATTCTTTCTCCTTTGCGTGTTGTTCAGCCGTTGAAGCCGAGTTCGGTTGAAATAAGAGGCGCTGCTGCGAGCGCGCGCTCGGCAATGCTTTTGCTGGTTTGCGCGTTGACCACATTGAGTGGGTAGACCACCGACAAAGCAGCCACCATGTCTCCATGGGCATCAAAAATGGGCGCCGCAACGGCGCCCGCACCCACGGTGTTTTCACCCCGGTTCCAGGCCACGCCTTCGCGTCGAATTCGCGCCAAAGCTTTGTCGAGCTCGTCGCGTTGCGTCAAGGTGTGGGGCGTCGCCCTCGGCAGATCTCCCTGAGCGAACAACTTGTCCAACAAGGCCGGATCACCCAAGGCCAAAAACAGTTTGCCGGCCGCCGTGGTGTGCAAATCGCGGTAGTCACCCAAGCGCATGATCACGCGCAGCGCGCTGGGGCTGTCCACCGTGGCCACCACCAGCACCCGCTGCCCATCCAGCACCGTCAAGTGTGCGGACTGTCCCGTTTGTTGGACCAAGGATTCGAGCTTGGCTTGGGCCACGCGGATCAAATGGTTTTCGCGGGTGTAGAGCGTGCCCAAACGAAAAGCCCCTGCACCGATGCGTATGCGCTGTGTGACCGCATCTTTTTCCAACATGCGCCAATCGCGCAAGGACGTTACCAAGCGAGATACGACGCTTTTGTGCATGCCCAAATCGGCGCTCAACTCCCCGATGGTGAGTTCGGTACGTTCGCTGCTGAATGCGTGCAACACACGCATGGCTTTGTCGACTGTTTTACGCGAGGCGTCTTCTGTCATGGATTTTTGAATTTTTTATGTGTTGCCAATATAGCAACTACAACTCTTTATTAGCAACTTTGACGAATTATCAAAGTCTTGCAACTTGGTTGTCAACGCACGATCAATCACCTGTGCGACACAGCATTGAGCCACCCAGCTGCGAACCGCTGTGTGATCAGGTGTGATTGGCAAAGGGGGACGGCGCAGGCATCTGCGCCAGCGCGAAGGCTAAGTCAGAGTGCGGGATAGGCTCGGGTGGCCAACACTTTGTCGATGCGACGACCATCTAGATCGACCACCTCCAACATCCAGCCGGAGCACTCAACGCGCTCAGCCACTTGGGGCAAGTGCCCTGCAATGGCCATCACCAAACCGGCCACGGTGTTGTAGATGTCACGGTCTTCGTCGGGCAATTCGCGGATGTTCAAACGGGCTTTGAACTCGGCCACCGGCATCAAGCCATCGATCAACCAACTGCCGTCGGCACGCGGTGTGGCCCAGGCTTCGTCGCTGACGGTGGCTTGCAACAGTTCGCCGGTGATGGCTTCAAGCAAGTCACGCGGCGTCATCAGGCCTTGCACCACGCCGTATTCGTCCACCACCAACACCATGCGACCGTGTGCCGTGGCGCGCTCCACAGGGCGGCGAAATTGCTCTAGCAAATCCAAACCACTCAAGGTCTCGGGCACAAACGACACCGGCTGAGCCAAGGCTTCGACCGCCATGTCGGTGCCCGGCGGCAAACGCAGCAATTGCGACACGCTGACTGCCCCCACCACATCGTCCAAGCCATCGCGACACACCGGGTACCACGAGTGGGCACCTTGCGCGCCCACCTGCGCCAGCGCTTGCGGCACGGTGGTCTTGGCGTCCAGCCACTCAATGTCGGATCGGTGCACCATGATGGAGGTGAGTGAACGCTCGTCCAGATTAAACACGTTTTGCACCATCTGGTGCTCGTGCTGCTCAATCACGCCCGCATCCACCCCCTCGACCAAGCTGGCACTGATTTCTTCTTCGGTCACGGTGCGCCCGCCATGCACATCCACCCGTAAGAGCTTGAGCATGGCACTGGTGCTGGCCGAGAGCAGGCTCACAAACGGACGCGCGATGGTGGCCAGCGCCAACATCAACGGGGCGGCCAAACGTGCCACCGGCTCGGGGTAAAGCTGGGCAATGCGCTTGGGCACCAGCTCGCCAAACAAGATGGTGCTGAAGGTGATGAGGGTCACCACCAACGCCGTGGCCAAGCCTTCGGCAAAGCGTTCGGTCACGCCTTGGCTGAGCAACCAATCCGACAAGTTGGCACTGAAAGCTGCCTCACCCACGATGCCGTTGAGCACACCAATGGACGTGATGCCAATTTGCACGGTGGACAAAAACTGGGTCGGGTTTGCCATCAGCTTGAGCGCAGCACGCGCACCGCTGTCACCGGCCTCATTGAGTGCTGCCAAGCGCGCCTTGCGACTGGATGCCAGCGCCATCTCGGACATGGCGAAGAGGCCATTCAAGAGGGTCAATAAAACAATCAGCAAAACATCCATGTGGGGCAATCGGGTGAAACAAGATTAAAAAAATAGAAGCTGAGTCAACGTCAGACAGCCTCAAGTTCAACGTGAACATGTTGCCCGAGTGCTGCTGCAATATTGACCAAAGCATCGAGGGAAAACCGGGAAATTTTTCCTCGAACCAAATCATTGATGCGTGGTTGTGTCACCTTGCAATGAATTGCGGCATCAGCTTGTGTCCAACCATGGCTGGCGATCAAGTGAACAATTTTGTCCATGAGTTCAGCACGCACGCGCAAGTTCGCGGCCTCTTCTGGCGTATCGGCCAAAGCATCCCAAACGCTTTTGAATCTGTCTGATTTGGGCTTCATCACTTCTCTCCTCTCAACAATTTAAAGCGAGCCATTGCAATATCTACATCGTTCTTAGAGGTTGTTTGCGTCTTTTTTTGAAAAGCATGCAAAACATAAATCGCCTCTTTCCATCGAGCGGTGTAGATGACACGAAATGTTCCTGCTTCATCCCAAAGCCGGATCTCTTCGACACCTCTGCCAACCGACGGCATGGGTTTGAAGTCATTGGGCTGCATGCCTTTTTGGACTAAATCCAGTTGACGTCCAACATCTTGGCGAGCCTCGTCAGGAAATTCACGAATCCTCTTGAGCGAGTCGCCAAGAAATTGAACAGGTTTCATCTTGAATTATATCCGTTTGAGTATACAAACGATTGGCACCGAGACATCCCGATCACACGCAGGCAAATGTGAACGCAATCTCAATCCAGAGCGTGAAGCTGCACCCAAAAAGCATTAGACAATTCCCTCATGGCAATTTACTTGATTGGTGACGTGCAAGGCTGCGACGAAGCCTTGGTGCGTTTACTCACCCACATTGACTTTTCTCCAAGCCGCGACACGCTCTACCTGCTCGGTGACTTGGTCAACCGCGGCCCCGACAACGTGGGGGTGTTGCGCCGCTTGATGGCCTTGGGCAGCAGTGCGCAATGCATTTTGGGCAACCATGATTTGCACCTGTTGGCGGTCTCGCAAGGCGTGCGCGCTGCACATCGGCAAGACACCACCGCCGACATCTTGAACGCGCCCGATCGCACGGTGTTGCTCGACTGGCTTCGCCAGCAGCGCATGGCGATTCGTCTGGGGCAGGTGTTGATGGTGCATGCCGGTGTGCTGCCGCAGTGGACGGCTGAGCAAACCTTGGCACTGGCCGGCGAAGTGGAAGACGTGTTGCGTGGCGACGCGCTGACCACGTTCATGCCGCAGATGTATGGCGGCTTACCCAACCAGTGGCGCGATGACTTGCAAGGAGCCGACCGTTTGCGCGTGATCGTCAACGCACTCACGCGCATGCGTTTTTGCAATGCGCAAGGCGCGATGGATTTCAGTGTGAAAGAAAGCGCCGATCAAGCGCCCGAAGGTTTGATGCCTTGGTTTGATGTGCCCGGGCGACGCAGCGCCGATGTGACGGTGGCTTTTGGCCATTGGTCCACGCTCAAAAAGGTGAAGACCCCCAAGGTGGTGTGTCTGGACGACGGCTGTGTGTGGGGCGGCTGCTTGAGCGCCTTGCGCATTGACAACCCACAAACCTTGGGCGATGTGCGTCAACTCCCCATCCTCAGCGTCACATGCCGTCAGGCGCTCGACCCGATGGCATGAGTCTCAAGAGATGAAACTCAATCGGCGATTTTGAACAACGCCGCCACTTTGCGTTTGGGCTTGATGTTGGGCGACTTGCGCAGCGGCTCTTTGGGTGCAGTCACCTCACCCTCGGCACGCACCGGGGCTTCATAGGGTTTGTCAAAGAAAGGGTCGTGCGACACGCGCGGCGCAGACGCGTAGTTGCTCTCGCGACGGGGGCGTCCTTGCCCCTCTGGCGCACGGGGTTTGTCAAGCACATCGCGTGGGTCGTCTTCACCCCAAGCACGGCGCCCGGTGTTGATGCGGCCCCGTGGACGGTCTTCTTCAAACTCCACGGCTTCGAGTTCGATCTTGGTCTTGAGCAATTTCTCAATGTCGGCGACCAAGCGCTGGTCGCTGCCCGAGACAAAGCTGATGGCTTGGCCCAAAGCACCTGCACGACCGGTGCGGCCAATGCGGTGCACATAGTCTTCGGCGTTGAACGGAATGTCAAAGTTAAACACCGCAGGCACGTCTTTGATGTCCAAGCCGCGTGCGGCCACATCGGTACACACCAGCAAGTCCACCTCGCCACGCTTGAAAGCTTCCAGGGCTTTCAAGCGCTCGTCTTGGCTCTTGTCGCCGTGCAAGGCCGTGGTGCGCAGGCCGTCTCGCTCGAGCGAGCGGGCCAAACGGGCACAGCCGAGTTTGCTGTTGCAAAACACAAAGGCTTGGGTGATGCCATTGCTTTTGACCAACTGCTTGAGCGCGCGGTATTTGTCGTCCACACCCACGCTGTAGAAATGCTGCGTCACAGTGGACGCGGTCTCGTTGGGGCGTGCCACTTCGATGGTGACCGGGTTTTGCAAATAGCTGCCGGCCAGGCGCTTGATCTCGGGCGAGAAGGTGGCCGAGAACAGCAGCGTGGTGCGCTGCTTGGGCAGGTGGCTCAAGATGCGTTGCAGGTCGGGCAGAAAACCGATGTCCAACATGCGGTCGGCTTCGTCGAGCACCACATATTCCACTTGGTTGAGCACCACGTTCTTGGCTTCGATGTGGTCGAGCAAACGCCCGGGCGTGGCCACCAGCACCTCAACGCCTTTTTTCAGCTCCAAGGTTTGGGGTTTCATGTCCATGCCACCAAACACCACGGCGCAGCGCAGGTTGCAGTATTTGGCGTAGGCCTTGACCTGTTGGGCCACTTGGTCGGCCAGCTCGCGCGTGGGCAACAACACCAAGGCGCGCACGGGATGTCGTGCTGGCGAGGTGGAGGTGTTTTCGTGCTTGAGCAAACGCTGCAACAAGGGCAGCGAGAAAGCCGCAGTTTTACCCGTGCCGGTTTGGGCCGCGCCCATCACGTCTTGGCCCGTCAGAACCACCGGAATGGCCTGGGCTTGGATGGGGGTCATGGATTCGTAGCCCATTTCGGCTACGGCGCGTGCCAGCGCGGGGGCCAGCTGCAAATTGGAAAAAGAGGTCGTCATGTCAGGGGCTGATTGTCGCACCCCCAGCGGGTCACCCCAAATCAGGGGGAATTGGCCGATTTCAGGTCTTGGGCAGGGTCACGCCCACTTGGCCTTGGTACTTCCCACCACGGTCTTTGTAGCTGGTCTCACACACTTCGTCGCTCTCAAAGAACAACACCTGCGCACAGCCCTCACCCGCGTAAATTTTGGCGGGCAGCGGTGTGGTGTTGGAGAACTCAAGCGTCACGTAGCCTTCCCACTCGGGTTCAAACGGTGTGACGTTGACGATGATGCCGCAGCGCGCGTAAGTGCTTTTGCCCAAGCACACGGTCAGCACATTGCGCGGGATGCGGAAGTACTCCACGGTGCGCGCCAGCGCAAAGCTGTTGGGCGGGATGATGCAAACATCCGAGTTCATGTCGACAAAACTGCGCTCGTCAAAGTTTTTGGGGTCCACCACCGTGCTGTAGATGTTGGTGAACACTTTGAACTCGGGCGCGCAACGGATGTCATAGCCGTAGCTGCTGGTGCCGTAGCTGACGATTTTTTCGCCCGCCGCATTTTGGCGAATTTGACCTGGCTCGAACGGCTCGATCATGCCGTGCTGCTCTGCCATGCGGCGAATCCATTTGTCTGATTTGATACTCATGGGTGCATTTTAGAGGGTGTCCTTGAAAGACCGGCGATGCTGCGGGGTCAGTCGTCGTGCTCAACAAAACCCTCAAAACAGACCTTGAGTTCATGCAGCCAGTGTTGACGCTGTATCTCGCTGACAAAGCTGGCTTCAAAGCTGTTGCGCGCCAGAGCGTAGGCCTGTTGCGCGTTCATGCCGGTGGCGGCAAAGGTTTGCACGAAGTTGTCGTTCATGTAACCACCAAAGTAGGCCGGGTCGTCTGAGTTGATGGTGACGCACAAGCCCGCATCCAGCAGTTGCGCAATGTTGTGGTCGGCCAAGTTGGGAAACACGCACAGCTTTTGATTGGACAAAGGACACACCGTGAGCGGCACACGGTCTTTGGCCAAACGTTGCATGAGCACCGGGTCATGAATGGCCTGCACGCCGTGGTCGATGCGCTCGACATGCAGCACATCCAGCGCACTCCAGATGTAGGCCGGTGGTCCCTCCTCGCCCGCATGCGCCACCAAGTGCAGCCCATGGGACTTGGCCAAGGCAAATACCTGGGCAAACTTCTCAGGCGGGTGGCCCACTTCGCTGGAATCGAGCCCCACGCCGATGAACTTGTCTTTGAAAGGCAACGCCTCTTGCAGCGTGTGCAGCGCAGCTTCTTCGCTCAGGTGACGCAAGAAACACAAGATGAGTTGCGCATCCACGCCCAGTTGCGCCTTGGCATCCACGCAGGCACGGTGCAAACCGTCCATCACCGTCGCCATCGGCACGCCACGCTCGGTGTGAGTCTGCGGGTCAAAAAAGAGTTCGGCATGCACCACATGGTCGGCCGCAGCACGCTGCAAATAGGCCCAGGCCATGTCGTAGAAGTCTTGCGGGTGCAACAGCACGCTGGCCCCGGCGTAGTAGATGTCCAAAAAGCTTTGCAGGTTGGT
>CANFJA010000025.1 GCA_947447235.1 Comamonadaceae bacterium | reverse complement strand
CCCGCCCTGGTCCCCCACAAGAAAAAGATTTTTGGTTTGACGATTCAGCCCGAGCGCTTGAGTGAAATCCGTAACGAGCGACGCCCCAACTCCAAATATGCCAGCTTGGTCAACTGCCGCGCCGAAGTCTCAGACGCCGAAGCCATGATGCGTCGAGCGGGCATTCGGTGGCTGTCGACAACGCACAAAAGCATCGAAGAAATTGCCACCACCATCTTGCAAGAAATCAGCCCGGAACGGCTCACCTATTGAGCCCGTCTTCAGAGCCCAATCGCGGCAATGCCAGCCTTGGCAACTTGCGCATCTTCGTTGGACTTGACGCCACTCACACCCACTGCCCCAATGCATTGACCCTCTTTGACAATCGGCACACCGCCCTCTAGCATGCCATTCAAATCTGGCGCGCTCAAAAAAGCCACGCGCCCTCCATTGATCACATCCTCATAAATTTTGCTTTCACGACGGCCCAGTGCTGCTGTATTGGCCTTGGCTGGCGCCATATGCGCAGAAAAAGGAGGTGCGCCATCGAGACGCTGCAAACCCAACAAATGCCCACCATCGTCCACGATAGCGATGGTCACCGCCCAATGGTTTTTCAAAGCTTCGGCTTCCGCGGCCGCAATGATCAGTTTGACATCAGCAGTTTCAAGAACGTGTTTGGTTTTCATAGTGTGACGAATTAAGGGTTGAACATCAGGCCGAGAGCATAACGTGTTACTTTTGTATCTTTACAACTCTCTGAGTCAAAAGAAACCTCAAAAAAAGTAGGACGTCCTTGAATTCGGTCACACAGCCCTAAAATAGCCTCCATCTGCATGTGCAGGTGTTTCTGGAGATCGTGACATGAACGACCAAATCCATACCTTTGACTATGACTTAGTTCCCGCGCAAGAACGCAACCGCGTGATGCGCAACACGTATTGGCTGCTTGCCTTGACCATGTTGCCAACAGTGCTTGGCGCATGGGTCGGGGTTTCCACAGGAATCGGCCAAGCCTTTTCCGGCGTGATGGGCATCATTTTGATGGTGGCTGGCGCTTTCGGCTTCATCTATGCCATCGAGCGCACCAAAGAAACTGCCACCGGCGTGTACGTGCTGCTTGGCTTTACATTCTTCATGGGCCTTGTCCTTTCACGCATGATCGCCATGGTGCTGGGATTCAAAAACGGCGCCGAGTTGGTGATGACCGCCTTCGGCGGTACTGCAGGTGTGTTCTTCCTGATGGCCAGCTTGGCCACTGTGATCAAACGTGACTTGTCTGGCATGGCCAAATGGCTGATGGTTGGCGTGGTGGTCTTGATGGTCGGCAGCATCATCAACATCTTCGTTGGCTCGTCGGTCGGCATGATGGTGATCTCCATGCTGTCCATGCTGATCTTCAGCGCCTTCATGTTGTACGACCTCAAACAAATCGTCGACGGTGGCGAAACCAACTACATCAGCGCTACGCTCACCTTGTACTTGGACGTCATCAACGTGTTCCAAAGTCTTTTGGCTTTGCTGGGTATTTTTGGCGGTGAACGCGAATAAGCCAAGTTCGATTGGATGAAAAAATAGACCCGCTCAGGGTCTATTTTTTTGTGCGCACAGTCCTGAACATTCGGCTTTAAATCAACTCAAAAACGGCCATGCTCTCCACATGCGCCGTGTGAGGAAACATGTTCACGGCGCCTGCGTGCGTGCAGCGGTAGCCCGCCACATGAACCAACAGTCCCGCATCACGTGCGAGGGTTGAGGGATTACAGCTCACATACACAATGCGACGAGGCGGCATCCAACCTTGACGCAACTCTGGCTGCTGGTTCAGGGTCGCTAGGGTTTGCGCCAATGAAAACGCACCTTCGCGTGGCGGATCGATCAGCCACTTGTCCGCCACACCGTCTTGAATCAGCAGTTCGGGTGTCATCTCGAACAAATTACGCGCCACAAATTCAGTTGGCGCAAACGGTTTACTGCGCATGCTTTGGTTATGGACCAAGTTGTCGCGTGAGCGCGCCACCAAGGCTTCGCTGCCTTCAATGCCTAGGACCTCACGTGCGTGAGTGGCCAAAGGCAAGGTGAAATTACCCAAACCACAAAACCAGTCAATCACGCGTTCGTGCGACTGGACATCCAACAAACGCAAGGCACGGGTCACCAGCACGCGGTTGATGTGAGGGTTGACCTGCGTGAAGTCGGTCGGTTTGAACGGCATGGTCACATCAAACTCAGGCAAGGCATACGACAGTTGCTCGACCTGACGGTCATCTAACAGGCGCACGGTGTCTGGCCCTTTGGGTTGCAACCACCACTGCACACCGTGCTGCGCAGAAAAATCACGCAAACAGATCAAGTCAGTTTCGCTCAAGGGCTCGAGGTGACGCAGCACCAACGCCGTGACCTTGTCACCACAAGCCAACTCGATTTGCGGACAGGTATCGCGCGCTTGCATACGCCCAATCATGTCGCGCAGAGGCATCAACAAAGCCTCCACATGTGCGGGCAAGATGGGGCAGTGCTGGGTGTCCGCCACATAGCGACTCTTGCGCTCGTGAAAGCCAATCAAGACCACGCCTTTTTTCACCACATAGCGGACCGAAAAACGCGCGCGGTAACGGTAACCCCAAGTTGGACCTTGGATGGGCCGCAACAAAGTTTCTGCTTTAACTTTGCCCAAATGCCACAGGTTGTCTTCCACAGCGCGCTGTTTGATCGCCACTTGGGCCGTGGCATCCAAGTGCTGCATCTTGCAGCCCCCACAGGCACCTGCATGCAGGCCAAAGTGTGGGCAACCCGGAGTCACGCGCTGGGATGACGCACGAAACACTTCAGTCAGAGAGCCCTGCTCCCAATTGTTTTTCTTGCGATGGATATTGGCGCTGACCACCTCAAAAGGCAACGCACCATCGACAAACACCACCTTGCCATCAGCACGGTGCGCCACGCCTTGGGCGTCCAAGTCCATGGATTCAATCTGTAAGGCGTAGTCAGGCCACACCGTATCGGCCGGGTTCGACATGTCCGTTCAGTTGGCAGGTAAGTATTTGGCGGGATCCACCGGCTTGCCTTGGCGGCGGATCTCAAAGTGCAATTTCACCTGGTCGGCGTCACTGTTGCCCATTTCGGCAATTTTTTGACCTTGCTTGATGGCTTGGTCTTCCTTCACCAACAAGGTTTGGTTGTGTGCGTAAGCCGTTAAATACGTGTTGTTGTGCTTGAGGATGATCAAGTTGCCATAGCCACGCAAACCCGAACCTGCATACACCACGCGGCCATCGGCGGCGGCCAGCACCGGATCTCCGGCTTTGCCTGAAATATCCAAGCCTTTGTTTTTGACTTCGTCAAAGCCTGCAATCAGACTTCCTCGGGTGGGCCATTTGAAAACCAGCACATCTTCCGCGGCCTCGGATGCGCCAGCCACTGGCGCAGGCACAGAGGCCACAGGCGCAGGCGTCGCCGTATTGGCTGCCGCAGCAATCACAGGCGCTGCGGGCTGGGGAGCGGCTGGTGCAGATGGCAGCACAGGACGCACCACCACACCGGTTTCTTGATGGGGTGGGGTCACTCGCAAGACTTGACCCGTCTCAATCAAATTCGGGTTCTCTAGGCCATTCCAGCGCACCAAGTCGCGCCAGGTCTGCCCATGGTCCATGCCAATGCGAATCAAAGTGTCGCCGGGCTTGACAGTGTAATAACCAGCTTTAGCGGTATTTTCTGCCCCCGACATCGCCTTGTTGGATGCGCCTGCCGGGACCAAACTTCGATCCTCGACAGGGGCAGGACGTCCTTTGTTGGCGCAACCCGATAAAACCCCAAGGGTCAGCAAGGCCACCAACACATACATTCCAGCACGCAGCATCCAGTTATCTCCCCGATCAAGCAATGCCGGATTTTAGAGGCACGAAGTGCACGGCTTCGAGCAAAGTCTGCTGAAAACCTTGTGCAGTCTTATCAATCACGACCAAGGCTTGTTGTCCTTGGCTGGTTTGCATCGGCGCCACGATACGCCCGCCTATCGCCAGTTGATCCAGCCAAGCTTGCGGAATGTCTTGCCCACCAGCCGCAGCAATGATGGCGCTGTAGGGTGCGCCCTGGGGATAACCCAACATGCCGTCGCCAAAAATCACATGCACATTGGGCAGACGCAAAGGTCTGAGATTTTCACGCGCTTTGTCATGCAAGCCCCTCAAACGCTCGATGCTGTAGACCTCGCGCGCCACATGCGAGAGCAGCGCAGCCTGGTAACCGCACCCGGTGCCGATCTCGAGCACCCGCCCCATCAAACCATCGGCTTGCAAGCCAGGCGCTTGCCGCAGCAAGGCCATCATGCGTGCCACCACGTTGGGCTTGGAGATGGTTTGTCCTAAACCAATCGGCAAACTGGTGTCTTCATAGGCTTGGTTCACCAAAGCGCTGTCCACAAATCGGTGACGCTCTGTCAGCCCCATGGCCTGTAACACCAACGCATCCGTCACCCCTTGATCGGCCAGTTTTTGCACCATGCGTGCGCGCACAGCCGAGGAGTCCAAGCCCACGCCCGCCGGACTTGGCATGGCCACAGGTTTGGAACGCATGGGCGACTGGGGTGTGAGAACTCGCGTGGCGCCCAGCAAACTTTTGGGCGCAGGCGATGCCTTGTCATTGTCTAAACGCGCTGGAAAACCCGGTCGCTGCTTCATCCAGCGCCCCCCGCCAATCGTTGCTGCCAGGAGGTTAGCGCTGCATGCTCGGTCAAATCCACCTGCAAGGGTGTGACCGACAAATGGCCTTCAAAAGTGGCGTGAAAGTCTGTGCCATCGCTGTCGTCTTTGGCCGCACCTGCGCTGCCAATCCAATACATCGTCTGCCCGCGTGGGCTGGTCTGCGTGATCACACGTTCAGCCGCATGACGACGCCCCAAGCGCGTGACGCGCAGCGACTTGATCTTGTCAATGGGACGACTGGGAATGTTCACATTCAACAGCCAAGGTGACGCGGCACCGGGCACGTCTGCCATCAACTGCTGTACCAAAGCACGGGCTTTTGCTGCTGCTGCATCTAAATGGGCCCAGCCTTTTTCGACTTGAGAAAAAGCAATCGCGGGAATACCAAACAAATAGCCTTCCATTGCGGCACCCACCGTGCCCGAGTAAATCGTGTCGTCCCCCATGTTGGCGCCGTCATTGATGCCTGAAACCACCAAATCTGGCTTGTAGCCCAAAAGTCCCGTCAATGCGATATGAACACAATCAGCCGGTGTGCCATTGACATAGCGAAATCCATTGAGCCCTTGGTGCACATAGAGCGGCGAGTGCAGCGTCAGCGCGTTCGACTTGGCACTGTTGTTTTGTTCGGGCGCCACCACCTCGACGTGTCCCAAGTCTTTCAGCGCCTCATACAGCGCCACCAAGCCGGGTGCTTGGTAGCCGTCGTCGTTGGAAATCAAAATCTTCATAGTGCCTTAGGGAATTTGTTCTGAATTGTAGAGTTCGCTGCGCTACACCTATCATCTGTGACTGCATTCAAAGGAGAACTGCGTGCACGCTTGGCTTTGTACCAACCCGACGGGTATCGATGAATTGACATGGCAGGAGCTGCCCACGCCCGCGCCCGGGCCTGGCGAAGTGCTCATCGCCATTGAAGCGGCCAGCTTGAACTTTCCAGACCTGCTGATCGTGCAAAACAAATACCAAATGAAGCCCCCGCTTCCTTTTGTGCCAGGGGCCGAATATGCAGGGGTGGTGCAAGCCCTCGGCGAAGGTGTCACCCACCTGCGTGTGGGTCAGTCCGTGGCTTGCCTGAGTGGTACGGGGGGTTTTGGCACCCACACCCTGGCTCCTGCCAAGCTGTGTATTCCCCTGCCCCATGGTTTTCCTGCAGTAGACGCTGCGGCCTTCATCATGACCTATGCCACCTCCCACCATGCCTTGGTCGATCGCGGACAGCTCAAAGCGGGGGAAACAGTCTTGATCCTAGGGGCCGCCGGAGGTGTTGGAACCGCCGCCATTCAAATTGCCAAAGCCTCAGGGGCGCGCGTGATTGCAGCGGCCTCCAGCGATGCCAAATGCGCTCTGTGCTTGGCCCAAGGTGCCGATGCCACCATCAACTACGGCACGCAGAACCTGCGCGAAGCCCTGAAGTCCCTCACCGACGGCAAAGGCCCCGATGTGATTTACGACCCCGTCGGGGGCGAGTACGCAGAACCCGCTTTCAGGTCGATCGCTTGGCGCGGACGCTACCTCGTGGTGGGCTTTGCCGCAGGTCCCATACCCGCCTTGCCATGGAACTTGGCGCTGCTCAAGGGCGCAGCCATCGTGGGGGTGTTTTGGGGTGACTTTTCAAGACGTGAAGCCCAAGCCAACGCAACCATGATGGACACACTGCTGGCTTGGTACGCACAAGGAAAAATCAAACCTGTGATCGACCACACATGGCCCATGGCAGAGCTCAAAAGAGCCTACGCAGAAATGGGCTCGCGTGCGGTGATGGGCAAGTTGGTGATGGTGAACTGACCGCAAGTGCGGTCAGTGTGCGCACTCTTTAAGCGTGGGCCTTGTTGTAATTGGCAATGCCGTCCATGATTTCTTTTTTGGCTGATTCGGGGCCTTCCCAGCCATTGATCTTGACCCATTTGCCTTCTTCCAAATCTTTGTAATGCTCAAAGAAGTGGGCAATGGTTTTCAAGCGCAAAGGATTCAGGTCTTCGGGCTTTTGCCACTGGGTGTAGATGGACAAAATTTTGTCAATAGGCACCGCCAACACTTTGCCATCTTCACCGGCCTCGTCGGTCATCTTCAAGATGCCGATAGGACGGCAAGGCACCACCACACCGGGAATCAAAGGCACGGGGGTGATCACCAAGACATCCACCGGATCGCCATCGCCACTGATGGTTTTGGGCACATAACCGTAGTTGGTCGGGTAGTGCATGGAGGTGCTCATGAAACGGTCGACAAAAATCGCGCCTGTTTCTTTGTCCACCTCGTACTTGACGGGGTCTGCGTTCATCGGAATTTCGATGATCACATTGAAAGCTTCTGGGGTATTTTTGCCGGGGTTCACGTTATCTAAAGACATGGGGACTCATTGAGGAAAGGTTGAAGGAAATGCCTAGTATTAACCCCCATTTTACTTTCACAAGCCTTGCGCAGCCTTTCTATGGGCTAAAGTGAAGGAGTTGGCCAATCACAGCATCTGGTTTTGATCCAGTGTCTGGAGGAAGCAACGCTGCGGTGGTGTACCTCGACCCGTGCGTTGACACCACCTTTCAGGGAAACAACACTGAGGAGAACTTCTCTTATGTCTGCCAACACTGCGCTTCTTTTTGCGCTTGGTTGTGGTTTGGTTGCCGTGATTTACGGTTTCTGGGCCCGATCTTCTATCCTCGCCATGGACGCCGGCAATGCCCGCATGCAAGAAATTGCATCGGCCATTCAACAAGGCGCTGCGGCTTACCTGGCCCGCCAGTACCGAACCATCGCGCTCGTGGGCGCCGTCTTGGCCATCTTGATCGGCATCTTCCTAGGCATGCAAACCGCCATTGGTTTTGTTCTGGGCGCTCTGCTCTCAGGCGCTTGCGGCTTCATTGGCATGAACGTGTCCGTCAAAGCCAACGTTCGCACGGCCCAAGCGGCCACGCATGGCATTGGTCCAGCATTGGATGTCGCGTTCAAAGGCGGCGCCATCACCGGCATGCTGGTGGTAGGCCTTGGACTTTTGGGTGTCGGTGGTTTCTACTGGTTTTTGGTGGGCAACGGCAACCTGACGCCTGACAAATCGCTCGCAACCTTGCTCAACCCCTTGATGGGTTTTGCCTTTGGTTCGTCTTTGATTTCCATCTTTGCCCGTCTAGGCGGCGGCATTTTCACCAAGGGCGCTGACGTTGGCGCTGACTTGGTGGGCAAAGTAGAAGCTGGCATTCCAGAGGACGACCCACGCAACCCTGCGGTGATTGCCGACAACGTGGGGGACAACGTGGGCGACTGCGCAGGCATGGCCGCCGACTTGTTTGAAACCTATGCCGTCACCTTGATCGCCACCATGATGCTGGGCGCACTCATGGTCGCCAGTGCCCCGACCCAAGCCGTGCTCTATCCCTTGATGTTGGGCGCCGTGTCGATCTTGGCCTCCATCGTGGGCTGCTTTTTCGTCAAGGCATCGCCCGACATGAAAAACGTCATGCCAGCCCTCTACAAGGGCTTGGCCGTGGCCGGCGTGTTGTCTTTGATTGCTTTTTACTTCGTGACCCAAGCCATCATGCCCGACGACGCCTTAGGTGCAGGCACACAAATTCGCCTTTGGGGCGCTTGCGCCGTCGGTTTGCTGCTGACGGCAGCCTTGGTGTGGATCACCGAGTACTACACCGGCACGCAATACCCGCCCGTGCAACACATTGCACAAGCCTCCACCACGGGTCACGGCACCAACATCATTGCCGGTCTGGGTGTCTCGATGCGCTCCACCGCATGGCCCGTGCTGATGGTGTGTGCCGGCATCTTGTCTGCTTACCAGTTGGGCGAGCTCTACGGCATTGCCATTGCGGCCACCGCCATGCTCAGCATGGCCGGCATCGTGGTGGCCTTGGACGCGTATGGTCCCATCACCGACAACGCGGGTGGCATTGCCGAAATGGCCGAGTTACCTAAGTCAGTGCGCGACGTCACCGACCCGCTGGACGCCGTGGGCAACACCACCAAGGCGGTCACCAAAGGCTATGCGATTGGCTCGGCCGGATTGGCTGCTTTGGTGCTGTTTGCCGACTACACACACTCACTAGAGAGCCGAGGCATGAGCATCGCCTTCAGCCTGAGCGACCCGAAAGTGATTGTGGGCTTGTTCATCGGGGGCTTGATTCCCTACTTGTTTGGCGCCATGGCCATGGAAGCTGTGGGCCGCGCTGCGGGTTCGGTCGTGGTCGAAGTACGACGCCAGTTTGCCGACGGCCAAATCATGGCGGGTCAGCGCAAACCTGACTACAGCGCTGCAGTAGACATGCTCACCACCGCTGCGATCAAAGAAATGGTGGTGCCCTCGCTGTTGCCTGTGGTGGTCCCAGTCGTCGTGGGACTGACCTTGGGCGCTGCGGCTTTGGGTGGCTTGCTGATGGGCACCATCGTGACCGGTCTGTTTGTAGCCATCTCCATGTGCACAGGCGGTGGGGCTTGGGACAATGCCAAAAAATACATCGAAGATGGCAACTTTGGCGGCAAAGGCAGCGAAGCCCACAAAGCAGCCGTGACGGGTGACACGGTGGGCGACCCTTACAAAGACACCGCAGGCCCTGCAGTGAATCCCTTGATCAAGATCATCAACATCGTGGCCTTGTTGATCGTGCCTTTGCTCTGAGCGCGCTTGCCACTTGAACCACAAAACCCGCTTCGGCGGGTTTTGTTTTTTGACGCCTGAGACAACAGCACCAGTCAACTGTGCGTCATGTCCTCAGCACCAGGGTTGGCAGAATGCCCACAGCCAACAATGACCCATGGGGAGACCTGAACTTTGAAACTCGATATTTCTTTTCCATCCGACGGCTTGTCACTTGCGGCGCATCTGCACATCCCCGAGGACATCCAGCCCCAAGAGAAACGTGCCGCTGTGGTGGTGTTGCATGGTTTTGGCAGCAACAAAAACGGGGGCATCTCAAAAATTGCGGCTGAGTTGTTTGCGCGCTTGGGCTACACCACACTTGCATTTGACATGCGCGGTTGCGGTGACAGCGAGGGTGAGAGAGGCCGCGTGATCTGTCTTGAGCAGGTGCGCGACACCCAGCATGCGGTGGACTATTTGCGCACGCGCGACGACATAGACCCCGACCGCATCGCCGTGATGGGCTTTAGCTTTGGCGCTGCCGTCTCGGTCTACACGGCCAGTGTCGACCCACGGGTGGCCGCCTGCATCTCGGTGGGCGGCTGGGGCGACGGTGAAAAGAAATTTCGCTTGCAACACGCCAGCGATGCCGCCTGGAAGAAATTCAGCGACATGTTGAGCGAAGGTCGTCGCGAACTCGCCAAAGGTCATTCCATTCGCGTGCCCCGCTTTGACATCGTGCCCGTGCGCGATGGCATGCGCACCAACCTGTCGGGCGGCTCCATCATGGACTTCCCCTTTGAAGTGGTAGACAGCATGTACAACTTTCGAGCCATCGATGTGGTGCACCACATCGCGCCGCGTCCTTTGCTCTTGCTTCACCCAGCCAACGACACGGTCACGCCCACCCAGCAATCCCTCGACTTGTTTCAGCATGCAGGTCAGCCCACCGAACTGCATTTGATGGCCGAGGTCGACCACTTCATGCTGGGAGAGCACAACCCGGTGGTGCATGCGGTGTTGACAAGTTGGCTCAACAAGTACTTCCCACTCAAGACTTTGGTGCACGCATGAGTACCCCACCCCTCTTTCATGTCGGTGGTGTCGCCATGCACCAGCCATTTCGCATCCGGCGGCTGGGACACTTTGGTGTGAATGTCTTCGACCCAGACAGGTCGCTTGATTTTTACAACCGCCTGTTGGGCTTTGAAATCTCCGACCGCATCGACTTCGCTGCGCGACTGTCCCCCGAAGCGGTGGCCTCTGTGGGACCCACGCAAGGCATCTTCATGCGCCACGGCACGGACCACCACTCGTTTGTCTTGTTTCCCCAGCGTGCCGTGCACCAAGCCAACCCGCATTACGCGCACCACCCAGAGCTGACAGTCAATCAAATCACTTGGCAAGTCAGCACGCTGCGCGAGGTGGTCGAGGGCTACCACTGGTTCAAAGAACAAGAGCTCAAGGTGCTGCGCTCGGGGCGTGACTTACCAGGCTCGAATTGGCATTTCTACCCCACCGACCCCTCCGGTCACATCAATGAGCTGTATTACGGCATTGAGCAAATCGGCTGGAACGGTCACTCCAAATCTGGGCTCACGCATGAGGTCAAACACATGCAGCCCCCAGCACTGCCACAAGTGTCTGAGTTTGCTGAGATCAACCAGGTACTGGGCTCGGGCTTGGACCAGATCATGGGCTGGCGTCGCGCCCCTGTATGGCCAGAAACCTTTGACGTGGGTGGCGTGTTGTTGGCGCGTCCCTTCAAGGTCACACGTGTCGGTCCAGTTCGCTTGTTTGTGGAGGACATGGCGCAAGCCCTGAACTTTTACCAACATGCGCTGGGTCTGCGCATCACCGAAGAGGTGATCTATCAAAAGCACCGCTGTGTGTTTTTACGCGCCAACACCGAGCACCATTCGCTGGCCTTGTACCCCAAGACTTTGCGTGCAGAACTGGGGCTGCCAGCGCACTCCAGCTTGATGTCGTGCGGGGTTCAACTTGGCAGCTACCAGCAGCTGGTCGATGCGCAGCAGTTTTTGACGCAACAAGGCGTGTCATGGAAGGTGCTGCCCGCAGAGCTGTCACCCGGCATCGCACACCACGCCTATGCCACTGACCCCGATGGCCATTTGTTGCAGCTGTATGCCGCCATGGAGCAAATCGGCTGGGATGGCCGACCCTGTCCTGCCCCCTTGCGCACGGTGCCGCCCGTCGACCCCGCGCAATGGCCCAAGACCTGGAAGACAGACAACGACGGCATGGACGGCGAAGTCTTCTTGGGCCCTTTGAATTGATGTGAAAAGGAGTGTGTTGTGACGATTTATCGATTGAAACAAATCTTGTTGTGCCTGTGCCTGTGCCTGTGGGCCATGGGCAGCAGCTGGGCCCAAACCTACCCGGCACACAGCATCACCTTGGTGTGCCCGTTTGCCCCCGGGGGATCGGCCGACATCATGGCGCGCCTGATTGGCAACAAGCTGGGCGAATCCTTGGGCGTTCCCGTGGTGGTCGACAACCGCCCGGGCGCCGGTGGTTTGGTCGGCGCCTCGTTGGTGGCCAAGGCCAAGCCCGATGGCTACACCTTGCTCTTGGTCACCGGGGCCTATCCCGCAGGCGCAGCGCTGGCCAAACAGCTGTCGTTTGACCCTGTCAAAGACATCACCATGATCGGCATGGTCACCTCGTACCCCTTCATCTTGAACACCTCCAGCCAGGCACCTTTCAAATCGCTGCCCGAGCTGATGGCCTATGCCAAGGCCAACCCCGGCAAGCTCAACTATTCGAGCTCTGGCATCGGCTCCATCGGCCACCTCTCCTCGGAGTTGTTCAACGTCATGGCCGGAACGGAGATGGTGCACATCCCCACCAAAGGGGGCAGCGCTGCGCTCAACGAACTGCTGGCCGGTCGCATTGACTTGCTGTTTGAAGCGCCCACTTTGTCCCTGCCCTTCATCAAGTCCGGCAAGCTGCAGGCTTTGGCCTCCAGCGGCAAAGAGCGCTCTAAGTCGTGGGCCTCGTTGCCCACCATCAGCGAAGCGCTGCCTGGCTTTCAGGTCTACTCCTTCATTGGCTTGGGCGCCACAACCGGCACGCCCGAGGCCACCATAAGGCTGATCAACCAAGAGCTGAAAAAAATCGTACAGCAAGCCGATGTCGCGAAACGTTTGGTGGAACTCGGGGGCGAGCCCCAGCACAGCAGCCCGGAAGAGTTTCGCCAGTTTGTCGAACAGGACTTGCGCAAATGGCAGCAGTTGATTGACGTGCGAAAGATTGAACGTCAATGACAGGCATCTACCGCGTCTCCCACACCGACCTGCAAGACTTTGCCACCGCTGTTTTCAAGCAGCAAGGCTTGTCTGAGGCACATGCGCAGCAGGTGGCACAAGCCATGGTGTGGGCCGACTTGCGCGGCATTGACACCCATGGAGTCAGCCGCATTCCGATGTACCTGAAGTTCATTGCGCAACAGGTCATCAACCCACAGCCCAAGATGCACTGGCTGCTCGATTTACCGGCCTTGATGGTGCTCGAAGCCGATCAAGCTGCGGGCGCTGTGGCCATGCGCCATGCTGCCGAGCGACTGCTGGTGCGCGCCAAGCAGTCGGGCATGGCGGCTGTGTTGGTGCGCGCCACCACGCACACCGGCGCCCACGGGTTTGTCACCCAGTACCTGGCGCAACAAGGCATGGCGGCCATCTCCATGGCCGCCTCCATACCCAGCATGGCCTACCACGGCGCTGCAGCAGCAGGTGTGTCGACCGCGCCACTGTCGATGGCTGTGCCAGGCCCCGCCGACCAGCCGATCGTGTTTGACATGGCGACAGGCGTGGTCTCGCTGGGGCGCTTGCTGCAAGCCAAAAAGCTCCACCAAGACATACCCGAGGGCTGGGCATTGAATGCAAAGGGTCAACCCACCACCGACGCGGCGCAAGCCAGCATTCCCCTGCCCATGGCAGGCCCCAAAGGTTCTGGCCTAGCCCTGATGATCGAAATGCTGACCAGCGTGTTGGTGGGCAACCCCATCTTGACCCGTCTGTTGTCGCCCGATGCCGGCGTTCACCAACACAAGCAAAACGCGCTCATCATGGCGTTCGACACCTTTCAAATTTGCCAACGAGACAGCTACACCCAAGACTTGGCCGACACGCTGAGCGCCATCAAGTCGCTGCCCGCCAGCGACGCGGCGCACGAGGTGTTGCTGCCGGGCGAGCGCGGGGACCGCATGGCTCGCCAACAGCTGCAAGATGGCATTGCCTTGTCGCACGACCTGTGCGCCGAGCTCATCCCCATCGCGGCGAAACTCCAAATTGCCGTACCTTGGGTATTGGCTCAATCAAGATAAGCGCGCCTCAACACCCAAACAGCCCACCCAGAAATGCACTTCAAAGCAAGCCGTCCAGGTCTTGCATCTTGGCGTGTTCTTTGACAAGCAGCGCCTGCTCTTTGAGCCAACGCTTGAGCTCGCTGCCTTGTTGAATGCGTTGCAAGTCAGCCTCTAAGCGCGCCAAGGCATAGCGCCGATCGGCCTGGATGCGCTGCAAGCCCTGTGTCCAAACTTCGTCGCTGAACTGCGCATCCAGCGCAAGATCCAACTCCCGCGTCAGCTGCGACTGCAGCTGACGCACATCGCCTTGCAGCGCCGCCAACTGCTCTTTGAGCAACGCAGACATGGCGGCCAATTTGTCGTTGGACATACGCGCAAGGTGCTGTGGGTCGACATGGGCCACTTGCAATTGCAAGCGCAGCAAAGTGGTGAGGTCATTGCGTTCGTAGGCCGCATTGACCTCGCCCATCAAGCGGGTCTTGCGCTTTTGTGCTTGCGGGTCCATTTCACGGTCGGGATGCAACAGGCTCGCGAGTTGTCGGTACACCGTGCGGATCGCACCTTTGGCATCGCTGTGCTGCGGCCCCTGCTGTGGGTGTGCGGCGGATCGACGCTGGGCTTTTCGTGCCGCACGCTTGGCGGCCTTGCGGGCTTCGTCGGCAATATTTTGCTGTTGCCACTGGCGCATGCCTGCGGCCAGCACCTCATCGGGGGTTTGGTACAAGTTGGGGTTGTACAACGGCTGGCCCATGGCGGCCTCGATTTTTTCGCGCAAGCGCTGTGCAGCCAACGCGCTGTCTTGTGCCGCGTTGTGTGCGGCATCATCTTCACGATACACCGCATCGAGTGCCTGAACTTGCGCATCGCTGGAAGTGTCCAGCGTCGCGATCAAGCGGCGTATCTGCTGGCGTGCCATGCGTTGCTGCTGCGCCGTCAAGTCACACGTGTGCAACTGGTCATGTAAAAACAGCAACATGCTTTTGTGAAGACGATCGGTGTGTTTCGCCGCCTCATACAGCAACTGCATGTGGGCATGACGGTGGCGATCGGACCACGCTTGCAGGCGTTCAAGCTGTTGCGTCGCCTCATCAATGCGCAACAGCAACTGGTTGAACCGATCCTGCGCAGCGCTCAAAGACGCGTCTTTGGCGAGTTGCACACGCAAACCCAGCACCTGGACTGTGGCGTTTGAATTTTCTTCAGGCAAAAGCGTCATCACAACAATCTGGCATTCAGGGCATGCCAAGGCATGGGTGAAGCTGATGTTACGTGATGCCTTGGCAGCGCATGCACTGCAATGGACCCGTGCAGGCCAACTCAGTCGTG
>CANFJA010000024.1 GCA_947447235.1 Comamonadaceae bacterium | reverse complement strand
GTGCGGGCAATGATGGACATGCCGTTGGGGTATTCCAACTGGTCCATGGCTTCTTTGAGCTCAGCCCGGTCGTCGCCCTCGATGCGACGGCTGACGCCGCCGCCGCGTGGGTTGTTGGGCATGAGCACCACATACCGACCTGCCAGGGAGACAAAGGTGGTGAGGGCAGCGCCCTTGTTGCCACGCTCTTCTTTTTCCACCTGAACCAGCAGCTCTTGGCCTTCGCGGATGACGTCTTGGATGCGTGCTTGGCTGACCGAGACGCCTTGGGCGAAGTATTGTTTGGAGATTTCTTTGAAGGGCAAAAAGCCATGGCGGTCTTCGCCGTAATCGACAAAGCAGGCCTCGAGCGAGGGCTCAACGCGTGTCACGATGGCTTTGTAGATGTTGCCTTTGCGCTGTTCGCGGCCTTCAATTTCGATTTCGTAGTCGAGCAGTTTTTGTCCATCGACGATGGCCAGGCGGCGCTCTTCCGACTGGGTTGCATTGATCAGCATCCGTTTCATGATGCATTCCTTCACGTTTCAAATCATCACAGGCCCATGACGGGCCAACGATGCCGGAACGAACGTCAGAAAACGAAGGGAACAAGCCGCTGAAACCGCAGCCGTTCGCGCTTTAGCGCGGGCGGCGGTGGTTGGGCACGTGGATGGGGGCGAGTCGTGTGCCGGGCTGTGCGTGCGTCATAGAGATGACGGGTGCACGTGGGGCAGGGCGTGGCCGCAGGTTGTTGGCAATGCGGGCAACGCTGCGCGCTTGCAAAGGCCAGAGCCATTGCGTGCAGAGTTCCAACATCATCATTACCAAAACCATGGGGTTTGCTTCTCGCTGTGATCCGTTGTTGAAGCCTTTCTGAGCTTCAGCAACTGGGGGGTATTCCGTTTCAGTGTTTTCTGAGCATCGGCTCATCTCTTGGGGTGCACGCCATCCAGTCTCTTGGGTACTGGGTCTGCGTCGCAGGCACAAAAGGGGCATCGACCTCACCGCGTTTGTTGGTACGTGCTCTAATCTCAGTTAAATCAAGCACTTAGAACAAAACGCTGGTGAAGAACATTATAGAGGCTGCCAACGCTGCCAACGCTCCCTCGGTGAAAACCCTCGCTGTTGACGAAGAGTCAGCGGGTCAGCGCTTGGACAATTTTTTGATGCGGCACCTCAAAGGCGTGCCCAAAACTCACGTTTACCGGATCATTCGCTCAGGCGAAGTGCGGGTCAATAAAGGGCGTGCTTCAGCCGACCAGCGGGTGGTGGCGGGCGATTTGGTGCGCCTGCCCCCGGTGCGCATTTCGGCCCAAGTGGCCGCCAAGGCAGACAGCCCGGCGCCGGCGCGGGAGTTTCCGGTGCTGATGGAAGACGAGTCACTCATCGCCATCGACAAGCCTGCGGGGGTGGCAGTGCACGGTGGCAGTGGGGTGAGCTTTGGCGTGATTGAACAGTTGCGTCGTGCTCGTCCAGCCAGCTTGAATTTGGAATTGGTGCACCGGCTAGACCGCGAAACCTCGGGCGTGCTGCTGGTGGCCAAAAAGCGCAGCGCGCTCAAACACTTGCAAGATCAGTTCCGTGACCGTGAAACCGGCAAGACCTATTTGGCCTTGGTGCTCGGACTGTGGCCTTCCAATAAAAAAGTGATCGATGCACCGCTGCACAAATACATCTTGGAAAAAGGCGAGGGCGAAGGCGAGCGCCGCGTCAAGGTGGTGGGCAAGGACGACCCCAACGGCATGCGCTCGATCACCTTGGTGCGCGTGGCACGCACGGTGGGGCCTTACAGCTTGCTGGAAGTGACCATCAAGACAGGACGCACCCACCAAATTCGCGTTCATCTGGCCAGCCAAGGTCACCCAATTGCGGGCGACGACAAATACGGCGACTTTGAACACAACAAGCAGCTGCAAAAGTTGGGGCTCAAGCGCATGTTCTTGCATGCCTGGCAACTCAAGTTTCAGCACCCGCAAAGTGGACGTCCGATCAGCTTGCAAGCGCCCTTGCCAGTTGAGCTGCAACAGTTCGTCGATTCGATTCAACCGCCGATTCGATCCATTCCCCAAGACTTTTGAGGCCCAAGACCGTGCGACCCCGTCAATTTGATTTGATTGCCTTCGATTGGGACGGCACCTTGTTTGACTCCACCCAAATCATCACGCGCTGTATTCAGCTGGCGGTGGTGGATGTGGGCGGCGCCAAACCCAGCGACGAAGCCGCGTCGTATGTGATTGGCATGGCTTTGATGCCCGCCTTGGCCCATGCCGCACCGGATGTACCCGAAGACAAATACCCACAGCTCAATGCGCGTTACCGCCACCATTACATGCAGCACATGGATGACATCGCCTTGTTTGATGGGGTGTTGCCGATGCTCGATGAGTTACGTGCACGGCACCACTGGGTGACGGTCGCTACGGGCAAAAGCCGCCGTGGTTTGGATGAGGCCCTGCATTCGTCTGAGTTGAAAGGCGTGTTTGATGGGTCTCGCACTGCGGATGAGACAGCGGGCAAGCCCCATCCCCGCATGCTGCATGAGTTGATGCGCGAATTTGGCGTGGCGCCTGAGCGCACTTTGATGGTGGGTGACACCACCCATGATTTGCAGATGGCGCTCCACGCTGGCTGTGCCAGTGTGGGCGTGAGTTATGGTGCCCATGCGCACGATCAGTTTGAGGCTTTGAAACCGCGCTTTGTGGCGCATTCGGTGAGGGATTTGCACGATTGGTTGTTGGCTCATGCCTGAAGCACACAGTCCCATGCAACTGCCGCTTTGCCAAAGCGCCGAGTTGGTGGAAGGCGGTCTGGCCGTGCCGTTTGATGTGGTGTATGCCGGGCAAACGTGCCGTGCGTTTGCGGTGCGCTTTCAAGGGCGTGCGCATGCCTATCTCAACCGATGCAGCCATGTGGCGATGGAGATGGATTTTCAGCCCAACCGCTTGTTTGACGACACGGGGCAGTGGCTGTTGTGCGCCACGCACGGTGCGGCTTACGCACCGGATACGGGTGAATGCGCGGGCGGGCCGTGTCGTGGGGGCCTGGTCAAGATTGACCTCTCAGAGCGAGATGGCGTGGTGCACTGGCATACTGCCTACAACCTCAAACCCTTTGAATTTTTGTTCTGAGTTCTGATTTATTTTTCGAAAAGAAGCCGTCATGTCTGAGCCTTATTTCACCGAACACACGCCTGAACCCCCGCAGCCCAAGGCGACTTGGGAGCGAGAAGCGCTGGAGCGTTTGGCTTTCGCCACCTTGGCCGAGCAGCGGGCAGCACGTCGCTGGCGCATCTTTTTTCGGTTTGCGTGGTTGATCTTGGCGGTGGCCTTGATGTGGGCCGGCTTGCACAAAGGGGGCATGGGCGGCACCAGCCCCAGCCAGCCCCACACCGCGGTGGTGGAAATCAAAGGCGAAATCGCCGATGGGGCTGACGCCAGCGCCGAATGGATCGTGACGGCCTTGCGCACGGCCTTCGAAGACGACGGCTCGCAGGCCGTCGTCTTGTTGATCAACTCGCCCGGCGGCAGTCCTGTGCAAGCCGGCATCATCAACGACGAAATCCGTCGTTTGAAGAAAAAGCACAACAAACCTGTGTATGCCGTGGTCGAAGAGTCATGCGCCTCGGCGGCGTACTACATTGCCGTGGCAGCCGACGACATTTATGTCGACAAGGCCAGCATCGTGGGCAGCATTGGCGTGTTGATGGATGGTTTTGGTTTCACCGGCTTGATGGACAAGCTAGGGGTTGAGCGCCGCTTGATGACGGCGGGTGAAAATAAAGGCTTTCTCGACCCCTTCAGCCCTCAAACCAAGCATCAGCGCGCGCACGCGCAAACGCTGTTGGATCAAATTCACCAACAGTTCATTCAGGTGGTACGCGAGGGGCGTGGCAAGCGTTTGAAAGAAACGCCAGAGTTGTTCAGTGGTTTGTTTTGGAGTGGCCAACAAGCCATTGACTTAGGCCTGGCTGACGGCTTGGGGAACTTGGATTTTGTGGCGCGTGAGATTGTCAAAGCCGAAGACATCATCGATTACACCCGCCACGACAACGTGGCCGAGCGCTTGGCCAAGCGCTTTGGCGCAGCGATCGGCGAAGGCGCCGTCCACGCGCTGCAACGGGTGCAACCCCTGCGCTGAGTCGCATCGAGTTCATGACACAGGCTCCTGCGGGAGCCTGTGTCATTTGCCGATGGCAAACACCGTGGGTTGATTCGAGACGCTCTTTGGCTGCTTGCGCCACGCTTGCACGCTGTGGCAGCGCACGTCCATGCTGGCCAATGTCAAGCCGCTGGCGCGCGCCAGGCGCGTGTTGTTTTGCAGCCCTCTCAGCAGGGCGTCCCAAAGGGCAGGGTTGCGGTAGGGGGTTTCAATGAAGAGTTGGGTTTGACCTGTTTTGAGCGCCAGGGCTTCGAGCTCACGCAAGCGTTGGGTGCGCGCCGCCGCATCTTGCGGCAGATACCCCACAAAGGCAAAGTTCTGGCCGTTCAGTCCACTCGCTGCCAGCGCCAAGAGCAGGGACACGGGGCCCACCAATGGCACAACACGCAGACCTAGATCATGGGCGGCGCGCACCACCGAAGAACCGGGGTCTGCCACGGCGGGCATGCCTGCTTCGCTGACCAAGGCCATGTCGTGGCCAGCCAAGGCCGCTTTCAACATCGGCTTGGCATCGAATTCCCCTGCATGGTCCCCCTTTTTATGGACTTCGCGGGGCAACTCGGTGATGGTGAGTTGTTGAATGGGCAGCACCAAGGGGTGCGTTGGATCCACGCGCTTCAAAAAAGCACGGGTGCTTTTGGCGTTTTCTGTGATCCAGTGGCCGACTTGGCTGGCCACGCGCAAGGTTTCTTGGGGCAGAACCGCTGAGATGGGTGTTTCGGTGTCGCAGCCAAAATCGAGCGGGGTGGGCACCAAATACAAGCGGCCCTGCGTGGCTTGGGCTGTCATCACACTTGCACTCCGGCTGCGCGCAGCAGGCGGCAGGTGCGAATCAGCGGCAAGCCAACCAGCGCGGTGGGGTCGTCGTTGGCAATGGCATCGAGCAAGCTGATGCCTAAACCTTCGCTTTTGGCGCTGCCAGCGCAGTCATAGGGTTGTTCGGCCAACAAATAGGCTTGTATTTCTGCGTCGCTCAAGTCACGAAATTTCACCTCGACCGATGCCAGTTCACACTGCGTGAAGCCGGTGGACAGGCAGACCACGGCGACCGCGGTTTGGAACACCACGGTTTGCCCACGCATGCGCTGCAATTGCTCGACCGCACGTGCGTGGTTTCCAGGCTTGCCCAGGGGTTCGCCCGCAAGATCGGCCACTTGGTCAGACCCAATCACAACGGCTTGCGGGTGCAAGTTTGCGACGGCCTGTGCTTTGGCCAAGGCCAAGCGACAAGCCAATGCGCGCGGCGTTTCATGGGGCTGTGGGGTTTCATCGACGTCCGGTGCGACGACGTCAAAAGGCAAGCGCAGGCGGCTCAGCAGTTCATGGCGATAGCGCGAGGTGGAGCCTAGGATCAGGGGGCGAGAAATGGTGGGCATGAGCCGGATTCTCTTACACTGCATGCCATGGACCAGCATTCCCCCACGCCACGCATCGATGTCAAAGCTTTCGCAAAGACACAGTCGCTTTTGTCTGAGCAGACCCCGTTGGGGAAGTTCGAGCGCTTGATGCAAGACTGTGTGGGCAAATTGACGGGGGAGGTGGCCTGGTCAGCTCTGGGATCCATGCGGCCTTCGATGTCGGGCGGGCAGTCGGCTTGGTTGCATCTGACGGCGTCGGCTGTTGTCCCCGTGACCTGCCAGCGCTGCTTGGGTGTGGTGGATTTGAGCCTTCATGTCGACCAAGACTTTCGTTTCGTGGCCGATGAAGCCACGGCTTTGGCCGAGGATGACGAGTCAGCGGAGGACTTGTTGGTGCTCAGCCATGACTTGGATGTCTTGGAATTGGTCGAGGACGAGCTGCTCATGGCCTTGCCGATTGTGCCCATGCATGAAGCGTGCGAAAGTGAGCATGCACAAACTTTGACTGCCGACGCTGGCGATGGCGGAGACGACAAGCCTCACCCATTTGCGGCATTGGCTGCACTGCGAACCCGCAAAGACTGAAAATCGTTGACTTGGTCTATAATCGTGGGCTTCGTGTCACACTGGCTTCGGTTGGTTTGTGGCCACATGATCAACCCACTTTTACGTCCAGGAGCCAACCATGGCTGTCCAGCAAAACAAAAAATCACCTTCCAAGCGCGGCATGCACCGCTCGCACAACGCCTTGAACGTGCCAGGCACTGCCGTTGAGCCAACCACGGGCGAAACCCACTTGCGTCACCACATCAGCCCTACCGGGTTTTACCGTGGCCGCAAAGTGCTCAAAAGCAAGTCAGAAGCCTGATTGAATTCTGCATGCATCGGCCCGTGGCTCTTTAAGCGCCCCGGGCTTTTGTTTTTTTCACGAGACCCCGCATGATCACTGTGTCTGTTGACTGCATGGGTGGCGACCATGGCCCGCGTGTCACGCTTGCGGCCTGCCGTCGGTTTTTAGAGACACATTCAGATGCGCAATTGTTGCTTGTGGGCCAACCGCAAGCTTTGACGTCTTTCGCACATCCGCGTGCCCGTGTGGTACCCGCCTCGGAAGTGGTCAGCATGGACGATCCGGTCGAAGTTGCCATGCGGCGTAAAAAAGACTCTTCCATGCGGGTGGCCATCGAGCAAATCAAGTCGGGTCAAGCTCAGGCGGTGGTCTCTGCGGGCAACACCGGCGCTTTGATGGCGATTGCACGCTACGTGCTCAAAACCATTGATGGCATTGACCGTCCTGCGATTGCCGGACGCATGCCTAATTTCAAGGGCGGCGGCACCACCATGCTCGATTTGGGCGCCAATGTCGACTGCACGCCTGATCACTTGCTTCAGTTTGCGGTGATGGGTTCGGCCTTGGTGTCGGTGCTGGATGACATCGACAGCCCCTCGGTGGGTCTTTTGAACATCGGTGAAGAGGCGATAAAAGGCAATGAAATCATCAAAAAAACAGCCGAATTGCTCCGAACTGCTTCTAACTCTGGCGATTTGAACTTTTTTGGGAATGTCGAAGGCCACGACATTTACCAAGGCACGGTCGATTTGATCGTGTGCGATGGGTTTGTCGGCAATGTGGCCCTCAAAGCCAGCGAGGGCTTGGCACACAAGATCAGTGAAACTCTTAAAAATTCGTTTACACGCAATATCTTCACGAAAATAGCAGCTATTTTTTCCTATCCTGTTTTATCTGACTTCAAAGACAAGGTGGACCATCGGCGCTACAACGGCGCTGCGCTGCTGGGCCTCAATGGCATTGTTTTCAAGAGCCACGGATCTGCCGACGAGGTGGCTTTTGAGACCGCATTGAACCGGGCGTATGATGCGGCTCACCATAACTTGCTCGAACGTGTGCGCTCTCGCATTGCCCATGCCGCTCCTTTGCTGGCCTTGGCGCAATCGGCACCAGCGACAGTCTGAGCCTCCAGATTGATGACTGTTTTTTCCCGAATTACCGGCACAGGAAGCTTTCTTCCTCCGCGCCGGTTGGCCAATGCAGATTTGGTCGCGGAATTGGCCTCCCAAGGCGTTGAGACCTCAGACGCGTGGATTGTGGAGCGCACGGGAATTCATGCGCGCCACTTTGCCGCCCCGGACGTTGGCAGCAGTGATTTGGCTTTTGAAGCCGCAAAAAACGCGTTGGCAGCCGCTGGCCGTCGTCCCCAAGACATTGACTTGATCATCGTGGCCACCTCGACGCCGGACATGGTGTTTCCCTCGACTGCATGCATCTTGCAGCATAAATTGGCTCAACTTGACGAGGCTGCGGCTGGCATCGCGGGCGCCCCTGCATTTGATGTGCAGGCCGTGTGCAGTGGATTTATTTACGCATTGACCGTCGCTGACGCCATGATTCGTGCCGGTTCAGCCAAAAAGGCCTTGGTTGTGGGGTCGGAAGTTTTCTCGCGCATTCTGGATTTCAAAGACAGGACCACCTGCGTTTTGTTTGGCGATGGCGCGGGCGCGGTGGTGTTAGAGGCCTCTGACCAGGCGGGTATTTTGGCAACCGACATCCATGCCGATGGCAAGCATGTGGGCATTTTGTGTGTGCCAGGTCATGTGCGCGGTGGTGAAGTGTTGGGTGACCCCGTGCTCAAGATGGATGGTCAAGCAGTGTTCAAGCTGGCTGTAGGTTTGCTCGAGGGTGCCGCGCGCGCAGCACTGGCCAAGGCGAATTTGCAAGACAGCGACATCGATTGGCTGATTCCCCACCAGGCCAACATCCGCATCATCCAAAGCACGGCCAAAAAGCTCAAACTGTCGATGGACAAAGTGGTGTTGACGGTCCACAACCACGGCAACACCTCAGCGGCTTCTATTCCCTTGGCGCTGGATGAGGCGGTGCGAAGCGGTCAAGTCAAGCCGGGTCAAACGCTCTTGCTCGAGGGTGTGGGTGGCGGCTTTACTTGGGGCGCAGTGCTGCTCAAGCTCTAACTTCCCGCCCGCAAGGGGGGTCTTAGCAACCGAATACGTTATGAAACCATTTGCATTTGTTTTTCCAGGTCAAGGCTCTCAGTCTGTGGGCATGTTGGATGTTTGGGGCGATCACCCGGTGGTGTCACACACCTTGGCAGAAGCCTCGGACGCCCTGGGCGAAGACATCGCCAAGTTGATCCATGAGGGGCCGAAAGAGGCCTTGGCGCTGACCACCAACACCCAACCCGTGATGTTGGTGGCGGCTGTGGCCGCTTACCGTGTGTGGTTGGCGGACGGTGGCGCCTTGCCTTCGGTGGTGGCGGGTCATTCTTTGGGTGAATACTCGGCCTTGGTGGCTTCGGGTGTGTTGACCTTGGCTCAAGCGGCGCCCTTGGTGCGCTTCAGGGCCCAAGCCATGCAAGATGCCGTGCCCGTGGGCACGGGCGCCATGGCTGCCATTTTGGGAATGGGCGCAGCGCAGGTCGTCGCCGGTTGTGCACAAGCACAAGCTACGTTTTCAGCCGGCTCGGCTGAGGTGGTGGAGGCGGTGAACTTCAACGACCCGGGCCAGACCGTGATTGCTGGCAGCAAGGCGGCTGTTGAGAAAGCCTGTGAGGTGCTCAAGGCCTTGGGCGCCAAGCGCACTTTGCCTTTGCCCGTGTCTGCGCCTTTTCACTCCAGCCTGATGAAGCCAGCCGCTGAGCGACTCAAAGAAAAACTGGCTGCCACCGTTTTCGGTGCCCCCCAAATCCCGGTCCTCAACAACATCGACGTGTGTGTTGAAACCGATGCCGATTTGATTCGCCATGCCTTGTACCGACAAGCCTTTGGACCGGTTCGCTGGGTCGAGTGTGTGGCGGCCATCAAGGCCAGGGGAATGACAACCTTGGTCGAGTGTGGGCCGGGCAAGGTGCTCGCTGGCATGACCAAGCGCATCGACGCCGAATTGACAGGCTTGGCTTTGTTTGATCCAACGTCTTTGTCTGATGTGAAAACGGCATTGGCCTGAGCTTGACCGATAAGGATTTGAGGCTATGAGTGAAAAAAAATCGACAGCGCAAGTGGCTTTGGTCACGGGCGCCACACGCGGCATTGGCGCGGCCATTGCGCAGTTGTTGGCCCAGCAAGGGTTTTGTGTCATCGGCACAGCCACCACCGATGAGGGGGCTCACAAGATCAGCCAAACCTTGTCCGCTTTCCCCGGTTGCAAAGGTGCACATTTGAACGTGAACGATGGCGCTGCGATCGAGTCCTTGGTGGAGTCCATCACCCAGGAGCACGCAGGCTTGCATGTGCTGGTCAACAACGCTGGTATCACCCGCGACATGTTGGCCATGCGTCTGAAAGACGACGATTGGGATGCTGTGCTCGACACCAACCTCAAAGCTGTGTTTCGCTTGTCGCGGGCCGTGATTCGGCCCATGATGAAGCAGCGTTTTGGCCGCATCATCAACATCACCAGTGTGGTGGGTGCATCAGGCAATCCCGGCCAAGCCAATTACGCGGCGGCCAAAGCGGGGGTCGCTGGCATGACCCGGGCATTGGCCAGGGAGCTGGGTAGTCGCAACATCACTGTCAACTGCGTGGCCCCAGGCTTCATCGAAACCGACATGACAGCAGCCTTGCCCGAAGAACAACAAAAAGCCTTGTTGTCTCAAATTCCCTTGGGACACTTGGGCAAACCGTCGGATGTGGCCCACGCCGTGGCCTACTTGGCCAGTGCCCATGCTTCCTATGTGACGGGTCAAGAGTTGCATGTCAACGGTGGCATGTTCATGGTTTGAGAAAGCTCAAACCCACAGATTCAAAACGGTGTGTCCGCCCGGTTAAAATTGCGGACTTATTCACAACCCTCTGAGGGACCCCATGAGCGATATCGAAGCACGTGTCAAAAAAATCATTGCCGAACAACTTGGCGTGGAAGAGTCACAAGTCACCAGCGAAAAAGCCTTTGTGGCTGATTTAGGCGCCGACTCCTTGGACACCGTGGAATTGGTGATGGCATTGGAAGACGAGTTTGGCATTGAGATTCCAGACGAAGATGCCGAAAAAATCACCACTGTGCAAAACGCGATTGACTACGCGTTGACGCACAAAAAAGCCTAATTTATAGGAAGCCCTTCATGAGCCGTCGTCGCGTTGTCGTGACCGGTCTGGGATGCATCAGCCCTGTTGGAAACACGGTGGATCATGCCTGGGCCAATCTTTTGGCTGGGAAATCTGGCATTGGCACCATCACGCGTTTTGACGCGTCTGGGATCAATTGCCATTTCGCCGGAGAAGTCAAAGATTTAGATCTTGATCAGTACATCGCCCCGAAAGAGGCGCGAGCCATGGACAAGTTCATTCATTACGGCGTGGCGGCAGCCATTCAGGCGGTGCAAGACGCCGGTTTACCCACTGGCGACGCCTTGAGCGAAGAGCAAGCAACCCGCATCGGGGTTGTGATTGGTTCTGGCATCGGCGGTTTGCCGCTGATCGAAGACATGCACAACGAGTTGTTGGCCAAAGGCCCACGTCGTATTTCGCCCTTCTTTGTGCCAGCTTCCATCATCAACATGATTTCAGGTCATGTGTCCATGCGGTTTGGCTTCAAGGGCCCGAATTTGGCGGTGGTCACGGCCTGCACCACGGGCTTGCACAGCATTGGTGAAGCCGGTCGCCATATTGAGTACGGGGACGCCGACGTGATGATTGCCGGTGGCTCTGAAGGTTGCATCTCGCCTTTGGGCGTTGGCGGCTTTGCCTCCATGCGCGCACTGTCTACCCGCAATGACGATCCCACCACCGCGTCGCGCCCCTGGGACCGCGATCGCGATGGTTTTGTTTTGGGCGAAGGTGCGGGCGTCTTGGTGCTTGAAGAGTACGAACACGCCAAGAAGCGTGGCGCCAAAATTTATGCAGAGTTAGGTGGCTACGGCTTGAGTGCCGATGCGGGTCACATGACAGCGCCCAACATGGACGGCCCCCGCCGCGCCATGCTCAGCGCCCTCAACAATGCAGGTGTGACTGCCGACCAAGTTGATTACCTCAACGCGCATGGCACTTCCACGCCACTGGGTGATGTCAACGAAACCAATGCCATCAAGGCTGCCTTGGGCGATCACGCCAAAAAGGTGGTGGTTAACTCGACCAAGTCCATGACGGGCCACCTGCTCGGTGGTGCGGGTGGGGTGGAGAGCGTTTTCACCGTGTTGGCGATCCATCATCAAAAGAGCCCACCGACCATCAACCTCTTCAACCAAGACCCCGACTGCGATTTGGACTACTGTGCCAATCTGGCGCGTGACATGAAAATCGACGTCGCCTTGAAGAACAATTTTGGATTCGGCGGCACCAATGGTGCGCTGGTTTTCAAGCGCGTTTGATCCTGCGCCATGTACAACGCCCCATCGGTGACTTATCCGGTGGGGCGTTGTGCTTTTGCAAAGGGGCTGCTGGGCTTGTTGGGGCTTTGTATGGCGGGTGTCTTGGTGCTTTGGGCTTGGCAGCAATCGGTCACTTGGACGTGGTGCTTGGCCTTCGCACTGGGACTGGTGTTTGTTGGCTGGGGATGGCGTTGCGTCTTTTCTGCTGGCGCTTCATTGGTCTGGGATGGGCAGGTGTGGTGCTTGCTGGACCGTGATGGGGTCAATTTGCAACTTGGAACCCCTGTTGGCGTTGCGTTAGATATACAGCACACCTTGCTTTTGCAGTGGTTGCCCTCATCTCCAAGCTCTGTGGCGGTGGCTCGCTGGCTATGGCTTAGCCATTCTGCTGACCCTGTCAATTGGCAAAATCTGCGCCGTGCGCTTTACAGTCGCGTGTTGCTCTCTTGAAACAGAATTTGTATGACTTTCAAACCTTACCTCCCCATCGTTGTGCTGATCGGCAGTTTTTTGGCCGGTGGAATGGCCCTGTCTGTTCCTGCAGTGGCCATGGCGCAAGCCGTTCGCACCTTGCCTGATTTCACGGATTTGGTGGAGCAAGTTGGACCTTCGGTGGTCAACATTCGAACCTCCGAGAAGACCGCCGCACGCGGTGAGCAAAACACCGCGCCAGACGATGAAATGCAAGAGTTTTTCCGACGCTTCTTCGGTGTTCCCATGCCAAGTCCAAATGCGCCTCGGCAGCAGCGACCCAACCGTCCACAGCAGCCTGAGGAAGAGCAACCGCGTGGCGTTGGATCCGGTTTCATTTTGTCCAGTGACGGCTTCGTCATGACCAATGCCCATGTGGTGGATGGTGCCGATCAAGTGATCGTCACGTTGCCCGATAAGCGCGAGTTCAAAGCCAGGATCGTGGGTGCCGACAAGCGAACCGATGTGGCTGTGGTCAAGATCGAAGCCACCGGATTGCCGGCTGTGAAGGTGGGTGATGTGAGTCGACTCAAAGTGGGTGAATGGGTCATGGCCATTGGGTCACCGTTCGGACTCGACAACACCGTCACTGCTGGCATTGTCAGCGCCAAACAGCGCGACACAGGCGACTACCTGCCCTTCATCCAAACCGATGTCGCCATCAATCCGGGCAATTCAGGCGGACCATTGATCAATATGCGTGGTGAGGTGGTGGGCATCAACAGCCAGATCTACTCACGTTCAGGTGGTTTCATGGGCATCTCCTTTGCGATTCCCATGGACGAAGCGGTTCGCGTGAGCGACCAACTCCGTGCCACCGGCCGCGTGCAGCGGGGCCGCTTGGGTGTGCAAATTGACCAAGTCAGCAAAGAAGTGGCTGAATCTTTGGGTTTAACCAAAGCGCAAGGCGCCTTGGTCAGGGGGGTGGAGCAAGGTTCCCCCGCCGAAAAAGCAGGTTTGGAGGCGGGCGACATCATCTTGCGCTTTGACGGCAAGGCAATTGAAAAATCCACCGACTTGCCGCGCATCGTCGGCGCCACCAAACCGGGCACCCGCAGTGCCCTGCAAATTTGGCGTCGGGGGGGCACGCGTGATGTGTCCATCACAGTCGGTGAGTTCGAGGCCGATAAGCCTGTCAAAAAAGCAACTGCACCGGCTGAAAAGCCTGCATCCTCTTTGTCTTCCAAGGTGTTGGGTGTGACCGTGAGCGACCTCTCTGAAGCGCAAAAGAAAGAGCTCAAGCTCCAGGGCGGCGTGCGTGTGGATGCTGTGGCAGAACCTGCTGCTCGCGCCGGCATCCAAGAGGGCGATGTGATTTTGGCCTTGGCAAATGCTGAAATCCCTTCTGTCCAAGCTTTTGAGGGCTTGGTCGCCAAGCTCGATCGCAGCAAACCTGTCAGTCTGTTGATTCGCCGGGGTGAATGGGCGCAATACACGGTGATACGTCCACAGCGTTAAGTCCCTAAGTCTCAGTCGGTTTTGGGGCTGATTGGGCCTCAGCCTCGCGTGAGGAAAAATATTTTTCAAGACAAAAAAGCATTTGTTTGTTTGCGCTTGCTAACTTAATTAAAACCACTCAAGCACTTTTTGTATAGAATTGAGGCATCGAAAGTGCTTTTGCGATATATCGCAAGACCAAAAATCCACGATATGGGATCGGTCAACAAGCTCCACAGGTGCTCCACAGATCACCCACAAGTTGTTCCATAAACCCTGCCATCGAAATGTTGATAAGTTGTGAATAAGTTGATGTTGTTAGGCTGCAACGAGCCGGTTGCAGCATCCGAGTCGCTGTACGTTTTCAGCTTTTTGCCTACAATGAAGTCCCAACTATCGCAGTTGCCATTGCTTGTTGGTTCTGGGCGCGTCAGCATCTGACGCGCCCTTTTTTCATGTCTTCAGCCCTTTGAATTCAATCACTTAAGTGTCTCCCTTGATGAACCACATCAGAAACTTTTCGATCATTGCCCACATCGATCACGGCAAATCCACCTTGGCAGACCGCCTGATTCAGCGCTGCGGTGGACTGGAAGAGCGCGACATGCAGGCGCAGGTGCTCGACTCGATGGACATTGAAAAAGAGCGTGGGATAACCATCAAAGCGCAGACCGCTGCGCTGCACTACAAGGCCAAAGATGGCCAGGTCTACAACCTGAATTTGATCGACACACCGGGACACGTCGACTTTTCTTACGAAGTCTCGCGCTCACTGTCTGCTTGCGAAGGCGCGCTCTTGGTGGTGGACGCCAGCCAAGGGGTTGAGGCGCAAACCGTCGCCAATTGCTATACCGCTTTGGACCTCGGTGTGGAGGTGGTGCCGGTGCTCAACAAGATGGATTTGCCGCAAGCCGATCCAGAGAACGCCAAAGCCGAGATCGAAGACGTGATTGGCATCGATGCCACCGATGCCATTCCTTGTTCAGCCAAAACCGGCATGGGCATCGAGGAAATTCTCGAAGCTGTGGTCGCTAAGATTCCACCACCCAAAGGCAACCCCAATGCGCCCTTGCGCGCCATGATCGTGGACAGCTGGTTTGACACCTATGTCGGTGTCGTCATGCTGGTGCGCGTGGTCGATGGCCGCTTGGGCAAGGGTGAGCGCTTCAAGATGATGGCCACCAACGCCGTCTACAACGCCGACAACCTGGG
>CANFJA010000023.1 GCA_947447235.1 Comamonadaceae bacterium | reverse complement strand
TCTCGCCGGCACGGCCCTTGACGGTGACGGGTGCGATTTCAGCTGTGAATGCGCCCGAGGCGGTGGCGGCTTTGGCGCGCTCCACGCTGGCGGTGGCAAAGGCGTCTTGCTGGGCGCGGCTGAAGCTGTATTTGGCGGCGCAGTCTTCGCCAAAGGTGCCCATGCTGCGGCCGGGCTCGTAGGCGTCTTCCAGACCGTCGAGCATCATGTGGTCAAAGATGCGGTCGTGCCCAATGCGGTAACCCCCGCGCGCTTTGGGGAGCAAGTAAGGGGCGTTGGTCATGCTCTCCATGCCCCCCGCCACCAGCACGTCGTGCGAACCTGCCACCAACATGTCGTGCGCAAACATGGCTGCGCGCATGCCCGAGCCACACATCTTGGACAAGGTCACCGCGCCCGCGCTCTTGGGCAAGCCGCCCTTGAAAGCCGCTTGACGCGCCGGTGCCTGGCCCTGACCCGCCATCAAACAGTTGCCAAACAAGACCTCGGTCACCAGCTCGGGTTTGATGCCCGCACGCGCCACCGCAGCCGCAATGGCGACACCGCCCAAATCGTGCGCGGCCAGCGACGCGAAGTCGCTTTGAAAACTGCCCATGGGGGTGCGCGCTGCACCGACGATGACGATGGGGTCTGACATACAAACATCTCCTGAAAGTTAAAAAATCAACCACGCGCCAACCCCTGTGGGTCAGGCGCCAGCACCACCCCGTGGATAGCGCTTGAAGGCATTGCGAAACACGTTCACCACCTCATCCGCACTGCACATGCTCACGCCCAGGTCTTTGACCAGGCCGTCATCCAAGCCGTAAATCCAGCCATGCACGGTCACTTTTTGGCCACGGCTCCAGGCGTCTTGCATGACGTTGGAGAGCGCTACATTGCCCACTTGCTCGATCACGTTCATTTCGCACATGACACGCTCGAGTTCTTCTTGCGGCAGGTGGTTGAGGCGTTGGCGATGGCGCAAGCGCACGTCTTGCACATGGCGCAGCCAGTTGTCGGCCAGCCCCACGCGGGTGCCGCGTGTGGCGGCCAACACACCACCGCAGCCATAGTGACCCACCACCATGATGTGCTCGACCTTGAGGGCGTCCACCGCGTACTGAATCACCGACAAGGCGTTCAAGTCGGAGTGCACCACCACATTGGCCACGTTGCGGTGCACGAACACCTCACCAGGGTCTAAGCCTGTGATTTGGTTGGCGGGCACGCGGCTGTCGGAGCAGCCGATCCACAGGTACTTGGGGTTTTGCTGGTTGGCCAGGCGCGAAAAGTACGCCGGGTCTTGCTGCACCATGCTGCGCGCCCAAGCGCGGTTGTTGTCAAAGAGATGCTGGAGTGAGGATGTCATCGTTGAAGCTTGGTTTATTTGAAAGCGACTCAGTGGGCCTGGTGAGCCGCTAAGCCCATGGTTTGCGCCACGCGGTGCAAACGCTTGTCTCGCGTCCAAAGCCGTGCATGCGGTGTCAAGCGGGCAGAGGCCAGCAATGCCACGTCGACATAGCCCAAGCCTTTGGCGAATAATTTTTCAGCCTCAACCAAGGTCATCACCTCATGCGGCGACGCCACCACGGCCTGCGGCAACCCTTGCAAGGCCTGCAACACTTGGGTCCTGTTCTTCAAACTGCCCAAGGCAATTTCGCCCACCACCCAGGGGTGGGCCAACACTTGGGTGGCCTGCAAAGCTTGTCGCAACAAAGCATCGTCGTCGCGCAAATGATCTATCCACACCGAGGTGTCCACCAAACACATCATGCGGTTTTTTCTCTGCGCCTGGGTGCCACGGCCACGCGCGGCTCACTGCCGCCCAGCAGCGCCAAGCGCTTGGCGCTTTCTCGCGCGACCAAGGCGCGCAAGGCCTCTTTCAACAAGGCGGTTCTGTCGAGTTCAGACAAATAGCTTTGCGCTTGTTCAAGCAACTCATCGTCCAGGGCTAGGGTGGTGCGCATTTGCGTCCTTTCTGTCTTCAGGCCTTCAAACCAAAGGCATTCATATTATCATCACTTGATGCCCGTAAAAATGCCTAACCCGTATTGTTTAAGCATCCAACAAGCAGGGTCAGCAGGTCTCAGCAAACAATTCGCGCCCAATCAGCATGCGACGAATTTCGCTGGTGCCAGCGCCAATTTCGTACAGCTTGGCATCGCGCCACAAGCGACCCAGGGGGTAGTCGTTGATGTAGCCGTTGCCGCCAAAAATTTGCACGCCCTCGCCCGCCATCCAGGTGGCTTTTTCGGCGCACCACAAGATGACCGAAGCGCAGTCTTTGCGCACTTGACGCACGTGGTCGGTGCCCAAGAGGTCGAGGTTTTTGGCGACGGTGTAGGCGAATGAACGGCCCGCTTGCAGCACGGTGTACATGTCGGCCACTTTGCCTTGGATGAGCTGGAATTCGCCAATGCTTTGACCAAACTGCTTGCGGTCGTGGATGTAGGGAATGACGTTGTCCATCACCGACTGCATGATGCCCAAAGGCCCCCCCGTGAGCACCGCGCGTTCGTAGTCAAGCCCACTCATGAGCACTTTGGCGCCGTTGTTCAAGCCGCCCAGGATGTTCTCGGCGGGAACCTCAACGTTGTGGAACACCAGCTCGCCCGTGTGGCTGCCGCGCATGCCCAGTTTGTCGAGCTTTTGCGCGATGGAAAAACCTTTCATGCCTTTCTCGATCAAAAAGGCGGTCACGCCACGCGCGCCCAACTCGGGTTCACTCTTGGCGTAGACCACCAGGGTGTCGGCGTCGGGGCCGTTGGTGATCCACATCTTGTTGCCGTTGAGCAGGTAATAACCACCCTTGTCCTCGGCTTTGAGCTTCATGCTGATCACATCGCTGCCCGCGCCCGGCTCGGACATGGCCAGCGCGCCCACATGCTCGCCGCTGATGAGTTGGGGCAAGTACTTTTGGCGCTGCGCTTGGGTGCCGTTGCGCTTGATTTGGTTGACGCACAAGTTGCTGTGCGCGCCGTAGCTCAAGCCCACGCTGGCGGAGGCGCGCGAGATTTCTTCCATGGCAATCATGTGGGCCAAGTAGCCCATGTTGGCCCCGCCATATTCTTCGCCCACGGTGATGCCGAGCACGCCCAAGTCGCCCATCTTGCGCCATAGGTCCATGGGGAATTGGTCGCTGCGGTCGATCTCGGCGGCGCGTGGCGCGATCTCGGCTTGGGCAAAGTCGCGCACCGCGTCGCGCAGTGCGTCGATGTCGTCACCGAGTTGAAAGTTCAGGCCGGGTAAGTTGTGCATGGGGTGTCTCCTGCAATGACATCAATAGGTTTGCTTCACCACCGCGAGGGTTTGCTGCATCAAGGCGCAGGGTGACTCGGAGCCATCGGCATCGAGGTGCACCACTTCGGCGGTGGTGATGATCAGGCGTTTGCCCGCACGCACCACATGGCCACGGGCGCGCAGTTCACCGTCTTTGAAGGCGGCTAGAAAATTGATTTTGTATTCCACCGTGGCCACCTCCATGCTCTCGGCCGCACAGGTGAGCCCCGCATAGCCTGCCGCAATGTCGGCCAGCGCCCCCATGGCGCCGCCGTGGTAGCCGCCTTGCTGCTGGGTAACGCGCTCGGAGTAAGGTAAGGCCACCTCCACTTCGCCGGGCGCCACCGACACAATGCGCGCGCCCAAGTGCTGCATCAGGCCTTGGCGCACAAAGCTCGATTCGATGCGCTGGTGCAGGGCCGCCGAACTGGTGTCGGCGCCAGGCATCGTGGGTTGCGCGTCAGGCGTGGCGGTTGGGCGCTGTGTCATCACGAGGCCTTGGACGCTTTGGCAGACTTGCTGGGTTTGGCAGTCCTGGCCTCATGAGCGCTGGCCGTGGCATGTTTTGCCAACAAGCTACGCGCTTCTCTTTCGTGCACCTTGACTTCGTCGAGGTTGGCTTCGAGTTCAGCCATCTGCGCTTCAAGTTGCTGGCGGTGCTCGGCCAGCACCACCAAAAACTTTTGCAGCTGCGGGCCGGTGTCACGCGGGCTGTCGTACATGTCAATCAGGTCTTTGGCCTCGGTCAGCGACAGACCCAAACGCTTGGCCCTTAAGGTCAACTTCAAGCGGGTGCGGTCACGGTGGCTGTAGACGCGGTTGCGGCCCCCGGGGCCTGAGCGGTCGGGCTCGAGCAGGCCCATGTCTTCGTAGAAGCGGATGGCGCGGGTGGTGAGGTCGAACTCACGCGCCAAGTCGCTGATGGAATAAGTGGTGGCCATGACGGGTTGCCCTGTTGACGTTTACGTAAACGTCAATTATGACGGTAAATTCAAGGGCTTGAAAATCAATGCCAAGGCGGCAGCAATTCTTCTTTCAGCACTTGGCGGCGCTGGGCATAGTCGGGCATGACGCTTTCCACGGTGTGCCAAAAGCGCGGGCTGTGATCCATCACGCGCAGGTGGCTGAGTTCATGGGCCACCACATAGTCGATCACCGCCAACTTGTGGTGCAACAAACGCCAGTTGAGTCGAATCGCGCCATTGGCACTGGCGCTGCCCCAACGGGTGGCAGCGCTGCTGAGCGACAGGCGTTGCCACTGCACACCCAAGCGCGGCGCATAGTGGTTGAGCCGCTCGGTGAACAAAGCCTTGGCTTGGCGCATGAGCCAGGCTTGCACCGCGTCGCGAATTTGCGCGGGTGTGGCCTGCTGGGGCAGGCCCAGCCGCAAGGTGTGCAAGAGCGGCTGGTGGTGCGGCGGCTGGAGAGGATCCGAGGGGTGTTGCGTGAACTGCCGGGGATGCTGGGCATGTGCAGGTTCAAACTGGGCGCTGCTTTTTTTGAGTGTGGCGCTGGAGTCGAGCAGCACTTGCAGCTGCTCGCCCATGTAGGGCAAGACCACGCCATGGCGCCAGTCAATGCGGGCCGCGCCGAGCTGCTGTTGGCGCTGGCCCATCTCCACCAGTTTGCGGGCGATCCAATCGGCTTTTTCGCGCAGGGCAGATTCCACCTCGCCCAAGGTGACCCAGCGCGGCGCACTGACCTCAAGGCCATCGGGGCCCACCGCCATGCCAATGGTGCGGCGCTTGCTGCGGCGAAAGGCATACGCCACATCGGTGTGGCCCAGTTGAATGCGCCGCGTGGCGCGTGGGTGGACATGGTGCGCAGGGGGCAGCACCTGCGCCAAGGGCTCGCCGGGTATCAAGGGCAAGGGCGATGCCGCTGTGGCAGCGTGAGCGCCATCCGCGCTGTGCGAGGTGGCTTTGGGGGTGATGGATGGGACGCCTGGTGCAGCGTGAACTGAGGCAGCGCTCGACACATGACCGTCAAACAAGTCGAGCACAAGTTGCAAGAAGCGGCTCATGCTTAGGTGCCTTTGCGTAAGTGCCTGTGCGTGCTCAGGCAGCGGGGGCGTAAGCCTCGGGGTCGAGGCGCTGCATTTCGGCCTCGATCCACTGCTCCACCTCGCGCATCAGCGCGTCGGCGTCACGGCCCACACTGGGGATGGGCGGGCCAATGGACACGTCCACCACGCCCGGGTGCTTGATGAAGGCGCGACGTGGCCAGCACTTGGCCGAGGTGATGGCAATGGGGATGACCGGTGCGCCGGTGGCCACGGCCAAACGGGTGCCGCCGCTTTTGTACTGGCCGCGCTGCCCGCGTGGGATGCGCGTGCCTTCAGGAAACATGACCACCCACACGCCTTTGGCCAGCAAGGCTTGGCCTTGCTCCACCACTTTGGCGAAGGCTTTGGCGCGCTGGCTGCGGTCAATGTGGATCATGTCGAGCTGGCCAATGGCCCAGCCAAAGAAGGGCACGTAGAGCAGCTCTTTCTTGAACACATAGGCCACCGGGTGCGGCATGATGGCCGGCAACAAAAATGTTTCGTAAGTGGACTGGTGTTTGACCAGCAAGATGGCGGGGCTGGTGGCGCCATCGGGCAAATTCTCTTGGCCTTGAATTTGGTAGCGAATGCCCATGATGACGCGGGCCGCGTCAATGCTCAAGCGCAGCCAGCGGGCCGCCCACACATACAAGCTGTCGCCACGCACGCCACACAGCGAGGCCAGCACGATCAGTGAGGCCGCGGGAATGATGGTGACAAACATGAAGGCCATGTGCAGCACCGAGCGCAAGCCAGCCATCATGCAGAGGCTCCGGTTTTGGGGCTGTGTTTGCCGGTGTTTTTGCTGCTGGGTTGGGGCTGTTGCAGCAACCAGTCGGCAAAAGCAGACACGTCGTGGTGCACCATGGTGCCCGCCGGAAACTCAGGTGGCAGGGGTTTGCCTTGAAACTTTTCGCCTTTGCCAGTGAGCACCAAGTGCGGCGCACAGCCCACGGCGGCGCCGGCTTGCAAGTCACGCAAGGTGTCGCCTACTGTGGGCACGTGGGTGAGGTCCATGCCATAGCGCTCGGCGATTTGCTCAAACAAACCGGGCGCAGGCTTGCGGCAGTTGCAGAGGTCGTCGGGGCTGTGGGGGCAATAAAACACCGCATCGATACGCCCCCCCGCGGCGGCTAAGAGCTTGTGCATTTTGGCGTGCATGGCGTTGAGTGCGGCCATGTCGTACAGACCACGCCCCAAACCCGATTGGTTGGTGGCCACCACCACATGCCAGCCGGCGTGGTTGAGGCGGGCAATGGCGTCGAGCACGCCGGGCATGGGGATCCATTCGTCGGCCGACTTGACGTAGTCATCACGGTCTTGGTTGATGGTGCCGTCGCGGTCAAAGATGACGAGTTTGGTTTGCATGGTGGCTGGGTGATGACGGAGTGGGTTTGGGCGTGCTGGGCTAGGACGTGGTGGAAATGAACTGAAGAGGCGTCAACTGGCCAAGCACGAGAGGTCAGCCACGCGATTCATCGCCAAGTGCAAGCTCTTGAGCAGGCCTTGGCGGTTGAGGCGCAAGTCGGTTTGCTCGGCGTTGACCATGACACCGTCGAAGAAAGCGTCCACGGGCTCGCGCAAGGCGGCCAAGGTTTTGAGCGAGGCGGTGTAGTCGCTGGCTTCGAACTGGGTCTGCGCCAGCGGAGCGATGCGTTGCATCACGGCGTAGAGGGCCTGCTCGGCGGGCTCTTGCAGCAAGAGTTCACTGACATGTGCATCAACCTCTGGCGCTTTTTTCAGGATGTTGCCAATGCGTTTGTTGGCGGCAGCCAGGGCGGCGGCTTCGGGCAAGGCGGCGAAGGCGCGCACAGCGGTGAGGCGGTGACTGACGTCGCTCAGGCGCTGTGGATGCAGGGCCAACACGGCCTCGACTTCTTGCGCGCTGTAGCCTTGCTCGCGCAGGCTGCCAGACAGGCGTTCGTAGATGAAGGCCATGAGCGCCTGCGAAGGGTCTGTGATGAGTTTGCCAAATGCAGGCACAGCTTGCGCCATGACGTCTTGCAAACTCAGTGGCAGGCGCGGATCGCTGAGCATGCGCACCAGCCCTAGGGCATGACGGCGCAGCGCGAACGGGTCTTTGTCGCCCGTGGGCAAATTACCAATGCCAAACATGCCCACCAGGGTTTCGAGCTTGTCGGCCAAGGCCACCACCAAACCCACCGCGTTGCGCGGCAACGCGTCGCCAGCGAAGCGGGGTTTGTAGTGGTCTTCGATGGCGTAGGCCACGTCGTCGCCTAGGCCATCGTGGCGGGCGTAGTAGCCGCCCATGATGCCTTGCAGTTCGGGGAACTCGCCGACCATGTCGGTGAGCAAGTCGGTCTTGGCCAGTTGGGTGGCAGTGTCGACCTGGCTGGCAAAGAGTGCCGGGTCGAGGCTCAGGCGGGTTGGCTTGCTGGCAGCTTGACTCGCCGTTTGGGCTTGGGCTGACAGCAGCAAGCTGGCAATGCCTTGGGCGATGGCGCGCACGCGATCAGTCCGCTCGCCTTGGGTGCCAAGTTTGTTGTGATACACCACCTTGCCCAAACCCGCCACACGCGAGGCGAGTGACTTTTTACGGTCTTGGTCAAAGAAGAATTTGGCATCGGCCAGACGTGGGCGCACCACGCGTTCGTTGCCACCGATCACTGCGCTGGCGTCGTCCGGGCTGATGTTGCTGACCACCAAGAATTGATGGGTCAACTTGCCCGAGGGGTCGAGCAGTGGGAAGTATTTTTGGTTGGCCTTCATGGTCAAGATGAGGCACTCTTGCGGCACGTCGAGGAATTGTTTTTCAAATTCACAAACCAGCACGTTGGGGCGCTCAACCAAGGCGGTGACTTCTTGTACCAAGGGGTTGAGGAGCAAGGCGGTTTCTAGCTCGGCCTCGTTCAGGCCGTGCAGGTCACGCTCAACTTCGAGCATGGCTTGGCACTGCTGCGCTTTGGCGCGGAGTTGGCGAATCATGTCGCGGCTGCGTTGCGTGTAGTTGGCGATGACCGCGCCGTCTTGCGCCAAGGTGTCGGCGTAATGGTCGGCATCTTGAAACACCACGGGGGACACTTTGGCTTCAAAGCGGTGGCCCTGGGTGCTGTTGCCGGCAGTCAGACCGAGCGCTTTGACGGGCACCACGGCGCTGCCGTGCAAAGCCACCAGGCTGTGTGCTGGGCGCACAAATTTGACGCTGCTCCAGCCCGGCAATTCGCAATCGGACTCCAACTGGTAGCTCATGACTTTGGGAATGGGCAGTTTGGCGATGGCTTCGTCCAAGGCTTTTTGCAGGCCCTGGGCCAAGCTGGCACCCTGGGCCACGCTGTCGTAGAAGAGGGCCTCGGCTTTGCCGTCAGGCGCACGTTTGAGTTGCGCCACAGCTTCGGGGCCTGCGCCAATGGCTTGCAGTTTCTTGAGCAGGGCGGGGGTGGGGTTGCCACTGGCGTCTAAGCCAACGGCCACAGGCATGAGCTTTTGTTGCACGGCACGGTCAGCGGCTTGGGGCAAGACCTGGGTGATGTGCGCGGCCAAGCGACGCGGCGAGGCAAAGGGCGTGACGATGGACTCGGCCGAGGCCAGGCCTTGGGCTTTGAGCTGCTCAAACAAGACGGTTGAAAACGCATCGCCGAGTTTTTGCAAGGCTTTGGGGGGCAGCTCTTCGACGAAGAGTTCAATCAGAAGGTTGTGGGTGCGCATGGTCAGGCGGCTTTCTTAGGCATGTGGGCCACCCATTCGCGCGGGGCCATGGGAAAGCCCAGGCGCTCGCGGCTGTCGTAATAGCTTTGCGCCACAGCGCGGGCCAGGTTGCGGATACGACCAATGTAGGCCGCACGCTCGGTGACGCTGATGGCGCCACGGGCGTCGAGCAGGTTGAAGGTGTGGGCGGCTTTGAGGACTTGCTCGTAAGCGGGCAAAGCGAGTTGCTCGGTCATCAGGTGTTGGGCTTGCTTTTCGTGGGCACCGAAGGCGGTGAACAAGAACTCGGCGTCGCTGTGCTCGAAGTTGTAGGTGGACTGTTCGACTTCGTTTTGTTTGTAGACGTCGCCGTAACTCAGGCCGTCGGTCCAGGTGAGGTTGTAGACGTTGTCCACGCCTTGCAGGTACATGGCCAAGCGCTCTAAGCCGTAGGTGATTTCGCCGGTGATGGGTTGGCAGTCGATGCCACCGACTTGCTGGAAGTAGGTGAACTGGGTGACTTCCATGCCGTTGAGCCAGACCTCCCAGCCCAAGCCCCAGGCGCCGAGTGTGGGATTTTCCCAATCGTCTTCGACGAAGCGGATGTCGTTTTTCTTCAAGTCAAAGCCGAGCGCTTCGAGAGAACCCAGGTACAGCTCCAAGATGTTGCTGGGTGCGGGCTTTAAGACCACTTGGTATTGGTAGTAGTGCTGCAAGCGGTTGGGGTTCTCGCCATAACGGCCGTCTTTGGGGCGACGGCTGGGCTGCACATAAGCTGCCTTCCAAGGTTCGGGCCCGAGGGCGCGCAAGAAGGTGGCGGTGTGCGAGGTGCCGGCACCGACCTCCATGTCGTAGGGTTGCAGCAAGGCGCAGCCTTGGTCGGCCCAGTAGGTCTGGAGCTTGAGGATGATCTGTTGAAAAGTCAGCATGCAACAAAAGCCGAGCGTGGGCCGGCAAGTTAGGGGTGCAGGTCAATACGCCTGCCAACCCTTGATTTTACGGGGCGAAGCGCTGGTTTTTGTGCTGGCGTCTGTCGCTAATCACTTGCGGTTGGCGGTGCTGCGTGACGTTGCGTGAGTGGCGCCGGATCAGCGCCGCCTGCAGTGGGTGCACCAAGCGACGACAACGAGCACGGCAAGTGCCCATACCGCCAAGGGCCACAAGCCCCAAGTAGACACCCAGCGGGCATAAGGGGTGGCGGGGCCATCGACACCGCGCACTTGTGCTGTGAGCGCGCCTTTGACGCCGCTGGGCAGTCGGTGGGTGACAACACCCTGCGCGTTGATGATGGCGGTGGCTCCCGTGTTTGTGGCGCGCAGCATGGGTCGGCCGAGCTCGAGGGTTCGCATGCGGGAGATGTGCAAATGCTGGTCAATGGCCACAGTGTTGCCAAACCAAGCGATGTTGCTGAGGTTAAGCAGCAGGGTGGGCGCAGAGGCTGGGTTGGCAAAGCTTTGGGCGAGTTCTTCGCCAAACAAGTCTTCGAAACAAATGTTGGGGGCGATGCGCTCGCCGTGCCACAGCAAAGCGGGCTGGGCCACGGCGCCACGCGAGAAGTCTCCCAAGGGGATCTGCATGAGTTGCACAAACCAACGAAACATGGGCGGTACAAATTCGCCAAAGGGGACGAGGTGGTGTTTGTCGTAGCGGTAGCTTGGCGTGGTCTCACCCGGCAGCAAGGCCAGGGCGGAGTTGGTGTATTGCGGACTCGGGGCTGTGGTTGCGTTTGCGTTTGCGTTTTCACTGACGCTTGCGCCTGCGTCTTCGGTAAGGGTTGTTGCCTTCATTGGCAGGCCAATGAGTGCGGCTTGCCGGCCTGTGGCGTAGCGCTTGTGCAAGCGTTGCCAATACCCCTCGGGCAGGTAGTCGAGCAGCAGCGGCAAGGCGGTTTCAGGCGTCACGATGAGGTCTGAAGTGTTGTCGATCAGGGCTTGGCGGTAATCGCTCAAGGCCATCGAAACGCCAGCCCCGAATTTAAGATCTTGCGGCACATTGCCTTGCAGCAGTGTGACGCTCAAGCCTGGTTGCTTGCTTTGGTTTTGCATCCCCACATGACGCAGCGGAGAAGCTACCCAGGTCAGCGTCAAGATGCACGCGCACAACACGCTCAGCCAAGCGCTGTTGTTGTTGTTGTTGCTATCGCGGTCGAGGACCTGGTGGTGGTCGCGGTCATTGCCCGACCTTAGGTCCCTGTTTGCCGTGTTGTACCTGTTGGCGGTCCTGGTGCGTACGTCGCGGCGATGCAGGCGCTGAAGCAAAGCAGCGGCGAGCATAGAAGCCCAAGCACTGATAGCGCTCAGGCCGTACACGCCGACCCAAGGCGCCCACGCGCGCAAAGCGCTGTCGACATGAGCGTAACCAGCGGCGGCCCATGGAAAACCGGTCCAGAGGTTGCCACGTATCAATTCGGCCAAAAGCCAAATGGCGGCAAATGCACATGCGCTTTGGCTGATGCTGACGCTTTTTTCAGAGGTAGATTCGCATGCATCAGCCCAATTTCGGCGACCGTTGTCGATGCCGTTGCTTTTGTCATAGCTTTTGTCGTTGCTGTTGCTGTTGCTGCCGTTGCATGCCCGGTGGTAGGCCCAACTGGCCAGAGCGTAGATAAGTGCCAATCCCGCGCCGAGTAAAAACACAGCCAAGGCGGCCAAACTCGCTGGCATGCCACCGTAGTCGTGCATGGAGATATAGAGCCACCATGTTCCTGCCACCAACCACCCGGTGGCAAACCACCAACCGCGCCAAAATGCCTGTTGCGCATGTTTGCAGCACTGAAGTAAATAGGCAAAACCTGTAAGGCTGATGAGTTGCAGCAGGCCCATGGCTTGGCCCTGAAACACACCTTCAAATGGCCACGCCATGGCGAGGGCTTGTGCCACACCCAGTGTGAGCAACAGCAAGGTGAGGCCGGCTTCCTGCCATCGCCGTTTGCGCAGTGGCGCAGGCTCAGAGCTTCGCGGTTGGCGCAGATCTGCGTCCATGAGCCTCGTGGTGAATGGGATAGACCTTGAACCACTTCACGGCGCCGCCTTTGCTGAGCAACACCTGAAAGCGCAGGCCCATCCAGTCGAAGTGTTCGCCACGTCGCGGCACATGGCCCATGGCGTGTGCAATGAAGCCGCCAATGGTATCGAATTTATTGTCTTCTGCAGCGTCTTCGTCTTGCCGCGTGGGTTCGAGTTCAAAGGCTTCGGTCACACGCTCTATCGCGGTGTCGCCGCTGACGCGGTAGGTGCGATCAGCCAAAGCAAAGATGTCGCCAGCGTCTTGTGCTTGGTCGAATTCGTCTTCGATGTCCCCGACGATTTGTTCAAGTACATCTTCGATGGTGATCAATCCGGCAATTCGGCCAAATTCATCGACGACCAAGGCCATGTGGTTGCGAGTGTTGCGAAATTCGCGCAGCAAGTCGTTCAGGCTTTTGCTTTCGGGCACAAAAACAGGTGGGCGCAGCAGGGTCCGCACGTTCAAGGCAGGCGAGCGCTGGAGTTTGAGCAGGTCTTTGGCAAGCAAGATACCCACCATGTTGTCTCGCTCTTGCTCAAATACGGGAAATCTTGAATGGCCGGTGTCAATGACGTGGTGCAGGGTCTCTTCAAGAGAGGCTTCAATGTCGATGACGTCCATGCGCGGTGCCGCCACCATGACGTCACCTGCCGTGAGATCGGCCATGCGCAAGACACCCTCGAGCATGGCGCGACTTTCTGCGCCAATGACATGGTTGTCTTCCGCGTCAGAGAAGGCGCCGAGCAGTTCTTCGCGCGAGTCGGGCCCTGGGTGGATGAATTCAATCAGACGGCGCCAGTAACTGCGTGTGTCTGCGTTTGCGCTGTCTCGGTAATGCGGGTCGGTCACTGTGGTGCGGCGATGAGCCACGAGAGTCTGTAAGGCTCAAGCATAGCCCATGCTTAAGACGCCCTAATTACTCAGCAGATTGATGCCGCCCATGGCGGACACCTTGGCGAATTTCTTGAACGTTGGAGAGAAAGCTCCAAAACTTCTTGGCGTCTGACTTGATGAGGTAGTTGGCCTTGGCGTATTGGTCGATCATGAGTTCTGAGACTCGGCTGTCGAGATCACGCTTAGGTAGGCTGAGGTAGGCCTCGGTTTCTGAGCCATCACGCGCCAGTGTGGCGCCACTTTTACGCGCAATCCGAATCATGGGTGCGTTTTCGCTGAGTGCGTGGATGTAAATTTGTGAGACGTTTTCGTTTCTTGCATGGATGACTGCACGCTCAAACAGTCGCGCGCCATAACCACGACCACGGGCATAGCCCAAGACAGAGACTCCAAATTCTGCACTTGTTTTTGTTTCTCCTGCGCCCATCAGGGCAAGGTGCGCCAAGGCAACGATGTTGAGGTGTCGATTGAAGATGCCGTAGATTTCATCACGCTCAAAGTGCAAGGCATCACAGTAGCGATGTATGTGTTCGTCGTTGGCGGCATAACCAAAGCGCAGGTAACGGTCGTGTGCTTTGAGAGCAAGCAAGTGGCTCTTGATTTTGGGTAAGTGTTTGGCGCTGAGAGGAAAAATGGGTATGACGACACCTTCGTTGTTAGGTACTGCATGTTGCGTCACGCCTATGAAGCGCATCACGTCGCGGCCAACTTCTGTGAAGGTTCTCAGCAGTGTGTGTGCGATGGTCATGCGCACCATTGTAAGGGTTTTCCCCAATGTACTGCCTGGTCACTGGCAGAGTTCATCGTCTTTTGACCACTTCTCAACGTCAAGACGTGTGAGTCAGATAGAAGCTTCGTTCAACTGACCGTGTCAGTCGCTACTCTTGCCCGATCTTGTTTTGTGTTTCGCGCCTTTTGCCCCGACAATTTCATGTGATCTCCATTTTTTACAGCCAGCGTGCTGTAGCACCCTCAGACATCCACAATTCTTCCGCAAAGTGTCGTGACGTGAATTTCGAATATTTACAAAGTAACCCAGCACCATTGCCGAACGGCGTTTCCTTTTTTCAGCGCGGATGGCTTTCTTCCAACAATGTGTTGCTTCATGACGATCAGCAAGCTGTGTTGATTGACTCTGGGTATTGGACACATGCCCAACAAACGGTTGGGTTGGTCTCTGATACTTTGCGTGGTGCGCCCTTGACCTGTTTAGTGAACACGCATCTGCACAGTGACCACTGCGGTGGCAATGCCCAGTTGCAGTTGTTTTATCCCCAATTGCAAACTTTGGTGCCTCCAGGGCATGCAAATTTTGTGTTTGATTGGGATCCGTCCGCGCTTACCTACACGCCGACTGGTCAACACTGCCCGAAGTTTTTTGCAAATGGCGTGATTCGATCAGGAGATCGGGTGACGGTTTCTAACCGGGAATGGGTGGCACATGCTGCACCAGGTCATGATCCGAACTCGATTGTTTTATTTTGCGAAGAGTTTGGCTTACTTATTTCCGCCGACGCTTTGTGGGAGAACGGGTTTGGTGTTGTATTTCCTGAAATCGAAGGCATTGATACTTTCGATGAAGTTGCTGAAACGCTTGATTTGATTGAATCTCTGAATCCAAAAGTGGTCATGCCAGGACATGGTGGATTATTCACTGATGTGCATCTGTCACTGCGCAATGCAAGAAGTCGCCTGACAAGTTTTCGTCAAGACCCTCTCAAACATGGCATCTACGCAGCCAAGGTCCTGTTGAAGTTCAAGTTGCTCGAGTTGCAGCGTGTTGACATGGCCGAGTTTTTGTCTTGGGCTGAAGGGTGTGATTATTTAAAGTTACTGCAAACACGTTATTCACCAGCTGATTCTTTCCAAGATTGGGCTCAATCGATGTGCAACAGCTTAGAAAAAAGCGGCGCAGCGCGACGTGATGGCAACGATTGGGTCAATGTTTGAAAGACTGCGAGAGGGATTTGAAAAACAAAAAGCCCCATTCTTTCGAATGAGGCTTTTTGAGGCTGTAAGAGCCTGACAATGTCCTACTTTCACACGGGAACCCGCACTATCATCGGCGCTAAGTCGTTTCACTGTCCTGTTCGGGATGGGAAGGAGTGGTACCAACTTGCTATGGTCATCAGGCATAACTTGTTGTCAC
>CANFJA010000022.1 GCA_947447235.1 Comamonadaceae bacterium | reverse complement strand
CTGGGCGTGCTGTTGCAAGTGCGCACGTCCGAGCGCAACGCGGTCATGCAAACCTTGCGCGCGCATGGGCTGTCCAAGCACAGCCACTTTGTGGGCAAGACGCGTCCTGCGTCGTCGGCCATCGCCAAAGGACAAGGCGAGGTCAGTGTCTGGCGCGATGCCAAAGAGGTGTTCAGCGCCCAGCTGGCCGACCTGCACCAGGTGTGGGACAGCGTGAGCTGGAAGATTTGCCAGCAACGCGACAACCCCGTTTGCGCCGATGCCGAGCACGCGAGTGCGGGCGACCCGCTCAACCCCGGCCTGCATGTGTATCTGCCAGCAGGCGTGCGCGACAACGTGGCAGCTCCGTTCATCCACAGTGCCAAACCCAAAGTGGCTGTGTTGCGCGAGCAGGGCGTCAACTCGCACGTGGAGATGGCCTATGCCTTCACCGAAGCGGGTTTTGAAGCCTATGACGTGCACATGACCGACCTGCAAACCGGGCGTGCCAAGCTGCAAGATTTCCAGGGCTTGGTGGCCTGTGGTGGCTTCAGCTACGGCGACACCTTGGGTGCTGGCATGGGCTGGGCACGCTCCATCACCTTCAACCCCGTGTTGTCTGAACAGTTCCAGCAGTTCTTTGGCCGTACCGACACCTTTGGTTTGGGCGTGTGCAACGGCTGCCAAATGTTTGCCGAATTGGCCGACATCATCCCGGGCACTGCGGCTTGGCCGCGCTTCACCACCAACCAGAGTGAGCGCTTTGAAGCACGCTTGTCGATGGTGGAGGTGTTGCCGTCTCCGAGCCTGTTTTTGCAAGGCATGGCAGGCAGCCGTTTGCCCATTGCCGTGGCCCATGGCGAGGGCTATGCCAACTTCAGCCAACGCGGTGACGCAGCCCAGGTGGTGGCCGCGATGCGCTTTGTCGACAACTTCGGCGTGGCGACACAAACCTACCCCTTCAACCCCAATGGCAGCGCGGGCGGTCTGACCGCCGTCACCACCGCCGATGGCCGCTTCACCGCCATGATGCCGCACCCTGAACGCGTGTTCCGCAACGTTCAAATGAGCTGGACCGACTTGGGCGCCACAGGCGGCATCGACGCCTTCAGCCCCTGGATGCGCATGTGGCGCAATGCGCGCCAATGGGTGGGTTGATGTTTTAAGATGCTTGAATGATGAAAAAACTGCTTGCTTCTTTGCTGCTGGTCTCTGGTGTGTTGGGCTTGTTCCCAGCGCATGCGCAAACATCTGGCCCAGCCTATCCCTCCAAACCGATTCGCCTGATCGTGCCGTTCCCCCCGGGTGGGGGCACCGACATCTTGTCGCGCTTGGTCGCCACCAAATTGACAGAGCAAGTCAAGTGGACGGTGGTGGCCGACAACCGCGCGGGCGCGGGCGGCACCATTGGCATCACCGAGGCCGTCAAGGCGGCCCCCACCGGGTACGACCTGGTGATGGGCCAGAAAGACAATTTGGTGATTGGCCCCTGGCTGTATAAAAACCTGCCTTGGGACCCCACCCGAGACTTGGTGGCTGTGGCGCACATCGCCTACACCCCGGTGGTGATTGCCACCAGTGCCAACTCCAAATTCAAAACCTTGGCCGATGTCATCAACGCCGCACGCAGTGCGCCGGGCAAAGTGAGCTATGGCTCGCCTGGCAACGGCACCTCGATCCACTTGGCGGGCGAGTTGTTCGAGAAAGCCGCCAACATTGAACTCAGCCACATTCCGTACAAAGGCTCCAACCCCGCCATGATGGATGCGCTGGCTGGCAATGTGGATTTGCTGGTGTCGTCGGTGCCCTCGGCCATGGCGCAAATCAAGTCGGGCAAGTTGCGTCCGCTGGCGGTGACCTCGGCCAAGCGCAGCTCGTCCATGCCTGACGTGCCCACCGTGGCGGAGTTGGGCTTCAAAGACTTTGATGTCAGCACCTGGTACGGAGTGTTGGCGCCCGCAGGCACGCCCGCACAGGTGGTGACCGCGCTCAACACAGAAATCAACAAGCTCTTGGCCAGTCAAGAAGTGCGCGACGCCATCCATGCCCAAGGTGCAGAACCCGAGGCCATGACGCCGGCCAAGTTTGCCACCCTGCTCAAGACCGACTATGCCAAGTGGAAGGGCATCGTGGAGGCTTCCGGCGCCAAGATCGACTGAGGTCGCGGGTTCAACGCGTTGGTGCGGTGGGGCGTGTTTTGTAAAACGTCATCGGTGTTTCAGCCATCTCGCGCACGCGTTGGTTGAGCACCGATTTTTTCATGTGGCCCACCACATGCATCTCGCAAGGCTTGCAGTCAAACCGCAAGGTGAGCTTTTCGCTGCCGTTGATGAGCGTCAAGGGTTCCGCCTTCACCGTGCCTTGCACACCCGTCACGCCCTTGGCTTGTTTGGGGCACAAGCTCATGCTGAAACGCACGCAGTGCTTGGTGATCATCAGGCTGGCTTCACCCAGCTCTTCGTGGCTCTCGTACGCTGCCGCCACGATCTTCACGCCGTGTTTGGCATAAAAACCACGGGCTTTGTCGTTGAAGACGTTGGCCAAGTAGGTCAAGGTGTCTTCGGGGTAGTTGACTGGTGGCACGACAGCATCGGCACGGGCAGGGCGTTGGTAGGCTTGTGCGCGGGATTCCTCCAGGCTTTGCACGGCCTCGCGACGCAGTGCGTTGAGTGATGAGGCGGGCACAAACCAAGGCTGACTCAGTGTGACCTGGAGGTTCAGCACCTCAAAAGCGGTGGCGCCAAACTTGCCCAGGTGTTCACGCAAACTCGCGTCGTTGCGCACAGCGTCTTTGGCAAGCGCTTTGTCGCAACTCAGGGATGCGCTGGCGCTGTGGCCGTCTTCATCGGTCAAGGTGAGCGAGAAACCTTCTGGCGTGTCGGTAAATGCGAGCCATACGCCGATGCGGCGCTCACTCGATGTTTTCTCCAAACTACGCACCCAGTCCATGTCGCGGTTGCGGTTGAGCACCGTGCCCGCACGCAAGTCTTTGAAGCCCGCCATCGGGTCTTTGGGAAACACACGCCACACGCCCTTTTTGGCGTTGGCCTCGGCCCGGTTGATGGCCACGCCCACCAATTCTTTGTGCAGGTTGTAGTAGCACAGGCCATCGCCGTTGTGCAGCACCGCGGCTTTGTCAAAGGGTTGCAACTCGATCCAGTTGGGGCCTGTGGTCAGCACCTCGCCCAAGGCGATGCCTGGGTTTTTGGGCGAGTCAAACGCACCAATGTCCTCTTTGCGCCCTTGCACAAAGTAGTCGGTGAATTCGCGGTTGAAGTTCTGGTTCGGGTCGGGGGTGAAAAACAAGGTGGTCTGACCACTGGACGCGCGGCCCAAAGGGGGGCGCATCGGGTCGGTGGAGTGCTCGCGTGCTTCCAGCAATTCATCGATCAAGACCCGGTAGTGAGCGGTGATGTTTTTCACATAGGCCATGTCTTTGTAGCGGCCTTCAATCTTGAAGCTGCGCACACCCGCATCGATCAGGGCTTCTAAGTTGTCGCTCTGGTTGTTGTCTTTCATGGAGAGCACATGCTTGTCGTGCGCAATGAAGCGGCCTTGGCTGTCGGTCACGTGGTAGGGCAGTCGGCACGCCTGGCTGCAATCGCCGCGGTTGGCGCTGCGCCCGGTGTGGGCATGGCTGATGAAGCACTGGCCGCTGTAGGCCACGCACAAAGCGCCGTGGACAAAGAACTCTAGCTTGCAACGCTCGGCATCCAAGGCTTGGTGGATGTCATGAATTTGCGGCAAGGTCAACTCACGGGCCAACACGATTTGCGAGAACCCCACGTCTTGTAAAAAGCGGGCTTTCTCGGGCGTGCGGATGTCGGTCTGGGTGCTGGCATGCAGCTGGATGGGGGGCAGGTCGATCTCTAGCAAACCCATGTCTTGCACGATCAACACATCGGCACCGGCGTTGTACACGTCCCAAGCCATTTGGCGTGCGCCGTCCAACTCATCGTCGCGCAAGATGGTGTTGAGGGTGATGAAGATGCGGCTGTTGAAGCGGTGTGCCTCTCGGCACAAACGCTCGATGTCGCGCACGGTGTTGGTGGCGCTGGCACGCGCGCCAAAGGCGGGTGCGCCGATGTAGACCGCATCCGCGCCGTGGTGAATGGCCGCAATGCCAATGTCAGCATCACGCGCTGGTGCGAGGAGTTCGATTTGGTGTGACAGCAGTGACATGGGCGGTTCCATTAAAAAAAGCGGCCCGCAGGCCGCTTTGTGGTGAGCGAATCAGAACTTACTCAACCTTGGCCTTGGCGCGCATTTCTTGTTGGAATGTGGCCATGCGTTGTTGCTGCATTTGCTGAACGATTTGTGGCTTGACCTCATCCAACTTGGGCAACTGGGCTTCACGCACATCGTCCAAACGGATGATGTGAAAACCAAATTGGCTCTTCACAGGCTTGGCCGTGGTCTCGCCTTTTTTCAGGGCGGCCATGGCGTCTGAGAACTCTTTGACAAAGTTGCCCGGGGCGGCCCAATCCAAGTCGCCGCCTTTGGCGCCAGAGCCTGGGTCTTTGGATTGCTTTTTGGCCAAGTCTTCAAACTTGCTGCCTTTTTTCAGGCTGGCCAATACCGCGTTGGCTTGGGCTTCGGTTTCTACCAAGATGTGGCGTGAGCGGAATTCTTTGCCACCGTTGGCAGCCACGAACTTGTCGTATTCAGCTTTGACATCGGCGTCTGTGACTTCCGCTGTTTTTTGGAAATCAGCAAACAACTCACGAATCAAAATGGTTTGACGGGCCAACTCGAGCTGGCTTTTGTAGTTGTCACTGGCATCCAAGCCGCGCTTTTGCGCTTCTTGCATGAACACTTCGCGGGCAATGACTTCTTCTTTGATTTGCGCTTCGACATCGGGGGTGATGGGGCGGCCTGAACGCGCCACTTGCTCGGCCAGTGCCTCCATGCGCGCCTTGGGCACGGCCTTGCCATTCACGATGGCGATGTTTTGCGCAGATACCTGCATGCTCACGCAAGCCAACACGGCTGCGGCCACCGTGCTCCAAACCATTTGCTTCTTCATGAAATATCTCTCGAGGGGGTTTCTAAAACTTCAATGGCCAAGGCATGTAAACCTTGGTCTATGTATTCTTGCAGCGCATCATACACAAGCCGGTGGCGCGACACGCGGGACTTGCCTTGAAACAACGCACTCTCAATGCGAACCCGAAAATGTGTGCCTTGACCGCTGTCGTTGGCGCCCACGTGGCCCGCATGGGCAGCGCTTTCGTCGATCACTTCAAGAAACGACGGTGCGAGTTGTTGCGTCAAGCGGTGTGACAGCGCCGCTGTGGTGATGGCCATCAGGTTTCTTCCTTGTCGTCTTGCATGAAGCGGCTGAGGTAGATGCCTTGCACCAAGACAAATACCAGCATCAAGCCCATTCCGCCAAACAGTTTGAAGCTGACCCATGTGTCGGTGTCAAAGTGGTCGGCCACCCACAAATTCAAAACGCCCATGCCAGCGAAAAACACCGCCCAGCTGTGCAACAGCAACGCCCAAGCATGCTCGGGCAAGGTGAGTTGCGTCCCCATGAGCTGACGCAGCAAATTGCGTTTGAAGACCCAATGCCCGACCCACAAAGACCCGCCCATGAGCCAGTACAACACGGTGGGCTTCCATTTGATGAAGGTTTCATCTTGGGTGATCAAGGTGGCGCCACCAAATACCACGATGACGCCCAGACTGACCCATTGCATGGGTTCGACAAAACCGTTCTTGCGCCACAACCAGGCGATTTGTGCCACCGTGGCCACGATGGCCACAGCGGTGGCCGCATAGATGCCATAGGCCTTGAAGACGACAAAGAACAAGATGATGGGAAAGAAATCAAGAAAAATTTTCATGGCAAGTGATCAGTCTTTAGAGACAAAGTCGAGTGAGGCTGAGTTCATGCAATAGCGCAAGCCGGTGGGCGCTGGGCCGTCATTGAACACATGACCCAAATGCGCGCCGCATTGGGCGCACACTGTCTCAACCCGAACCATGCCAAGGCTGGTGTCGCGGTGTTCGGCAATCGCAGATTCGTCTGCCGCTTGGCTGAAGCTGGGCCAGCCGCAACCCGCATCAAACTTCGTGGCTGAATCAAACAACTTGGCATCGCAGCAGATGCAGTGGTAGCTGCCATCGGCCCAATGGCTTTCGTACTTGCCGGTGAAAGGGCGTTCGGTGGCCGCACGGCGGGTCACGTCGAATGCCACGGGTTCGGCCTGTTTGGCGGTCAAGATGTCACGCCATTGGGCGTCGGTTTTTTTCAGGGTCATGAGGAGCAACTGATTTCGATGGATGACGCCCATTCTGGCGCAAGACCGGCCCACCCCTCGTACGCGGGGTGTTCGTCGAAGGGGGCATGCAGCACATCCAGCAAGGCTTGCACCATGCCAAAGTCCCCGGCTTTGGCCTGTTGAATGGCCATTTCGCCCAGGTGGTTGCGCAAGATGAATTTCGGGTTGGTGCGCAGCATCTGTTGTCCCACGCTGCGACGATCAGCGCTGCCCAGTCGCGCTTCGTACTGGATGCGCCACGCATCAAACACCTCCCGGTGGAGAAACAAATCGCGCACAGGGTCAAAGGCATGGGCCAGCTGGGCCGATTCAAAGACGGCCTGGCTCAAACGGCGCCACATCACGGTGAAATCCACCCGATCTTGCTGCATGGCTTTGAGCAACGACTCCACCAACGCGTGGTCTTGTGGTTGTGCGTCGCTCAAGCCCAACTTGGCACGCATGCGCAGGTCCAAGGCCTGAGGAAACAGGGCTTTGTAGGTCTCGAGCGCGGCCAAGGCGGGCGCTTGATCATCGATCAAGGGCATCAAGGCTTGCCCCAAACAAAACAAGTTCCAGTAAGCCACCTGAGGTTGGCGCGCGTAGGCATAGCGCCCAGACGAGTCAGAGTGGTTGCAGATGTGCTCAGGGTTGAAGCCATCCATGAACTGGAATGGCCCATAGTCCAGCGTGAGCCCGAGCACACTCATGTTGTCGGTGTTCATCACGCCGTGGCAAAAGCCCACGGCTTGCCACTGCGCCATCAACGCTGCCGTGCGGCGTGTGACTTCTTGCAACAAACCACAGTAACGCGCGTTGTCTTGCAAGGTTTGCAAGGCGGGGAAATGGGCTTGCACCACGTGGTCTGCCAGGGCTCTGAGATCTTCGGTTTGCCCGGTGGCAGCGAAGTGCTCGAAATGGCCAAAGCGCACAAAACTGGGGGCCACACGGGTCACCACGGCGGCAGTTTCGCGTTCTTCACGGAAAACCGGCGTGGGCGAGCCCGTGACGCACAGGGCACGGGTGGTCGCAATCCCCAGTCCATGCATGGCCTCGCTGGCCAAGAACTCGCGAATGCTCGAGCGCAGTACCGCACGGCCATCGCCTCGGCGTGAGTAGGGCGTGGGCCCCGCACCTTTGAGCTGAATGTCTTGCACACCCACAGGCGTGTTGATTTCGCCCAAGCTGATGGCGCGTCCATCTCCCAGTTGACCCGCCCAGACACCAAATTGGTGGCCGCTGTAAACCGTGGCGCCCGGTGCGCTGCCTTCGGCCAAGGCATTGCCGCTGAGCGCATCGAGTGCCTCTTGCGACTGCCACAGATCAGCGGGCAAACCCAATTCAGCCAACAAACGGGGGTTGCATCCCACCCAATGCGATGGGGCCAAGGGTGTCGGAGGGCAAGGCGTGCGAAAGGTGGCGCCCAATGCCCCAAAACTCGGTTGCCAAGGCCACCGAGTTGGCGTGTCCATGGGCGCAATGGGGGCAGTGGTGTTCATGGGGCACGATTGTCTGGGGAAATCCATAGGCCTGTTTTTCATACGTCTTCGTCAATCCCGATCCAGTTGTTGGCACAATGCCTTGAAATAAATAGCACGACCGTGCCAAAACAACACACAGAGGAGTTCTCGATGCTGGGCTTGATGCAAAACCAACCCTTGTTGATTTCCAACCTGATCGACTTCGCCGAACGGCATCACGGTGATGGTGAGATCGTGTCACGCCGGGTGGAAGGAGACATTCATCGCTACAGCTGGGCTGGCGTGGCCCAACGTGCACGGCAAGTGGCCAATGCCTTGGACGCTTTGAAGCTGGGCATGAGCGACCGCGTGGCCACCTTGGCCTGGAACGGCTATCGCCATTTGGAGCTGTACTTCGGCGTCAGCGGCAGTGGGCGTGTGTTGCACACCCTCAACCCGCGCTTGCATCCCGAACAAATTGCTTGGATTGCCAACCATGCCGAAGACCAAGTGTTGTGCTTTGACATGACCTTTTTGCCGATTGTCCAAGCGGTGCATGCCAAGTGCACCACCATTCGCCATTGGGTGGCGATGTGCGATGCAGACAAGTTGCCTGCCGACAGCGGCATCCCGAACTTGATGAGCTATGAAGCATGGATCGGCCAACACGCGAGCGACTACACCTGGCCCTCGATGGACGAAAACTCGGCCTCGAGCATGTGCTACACCAGCGGCACCACGGGCAACCCCAAGGCCGCCCTGTACAGCCATCGCTCCACCCTCTTGCACGCCTACGCAGCGGCTTTGCCCGATGTGATGTGCATCTCGGCACGCGACGCCATCTTGCCGGTGGTGCCCATGTTCCATGTCAACGCCTGGGGCATTCCCTACAGCGCGGCCATGACTGGGGCAAAGTTGGTGTTTCCGGGCCCTGGCATGGACGGCAAATCCATTTACGAACTGATCGAAGGCGAGGGTGTCACCTACGCCGCTGGCGTGCCCACGGTGTGGCAAATGCTGCTGGGTCACATGAAACCTGCTGGATTGCGTTTCTCCACCCTCCAACGCACCGTCATTGGCGGCTCGGCCTGCCCCCCGGCCATGATCGACGCCTTCCGCGACGACTACAACGTTGAGGTGTTGCATGCCTGGGGCATGACCGAGCTCAGCCCCTTGGGCACGCTGTGCACCTTGAAGAACAAACACCTCAAGTTGCCTGCCGAGCAGCAAATGAAAATTCGCCTCAAGCAAGGACGCGCCATTTTTGGCATTGACATGAAGATCGTCGATGACGCGGGCCATGAACAACCCCATGACGGCAAAGCCTATGGCGATCTGTTGGTCAAAGGCCCTTGGGTGTTGGCGGATTACTTCAAAGGCGAGGGCGGCAGCCCCTTGGTGACAGACGCCGATGGGGTGGGTTGGTTCCCCACTGGCGACGTGGCCACGATTGACCCGGATGGCTACATGCAAATCACAGACCGCAGCAAAGACGTCATCAAATCCGGCGGCGAATGGATCAGCTCGATCGACATCGAAAACATCGCGGTGGCCCACCCTGCGGTGGCCATGGCCGCGTGCATCGGTGTCAAACACCCCAAGTGGGACGAACGCCCCATCGTGGCCGTGGTGAAAAAACCCGGGGCAGAGATGAGTCGCGAAGACTTGCTCAAGTTCTACGAAGGCAAAACCGCCAAATGGCAAATTCCAGACGATGTGGTGTTTGTCGACAGCATTCCGCTGGGCGCCACCGGCAAGATGCTGAAAACCAAATTGCGTGAACAGCTCAAAGACTATGTGCTGCCGGGTGTCTGAGCGCTGGCTGCCTGCGCTACCTCGTTAAGGGCAATCCCTGAACGTGGGTGCCACCAAAGTCGTTACGCTTGAATTTCAATAGAAATCCAAAGGAGACAGACATGAAGTTCAAACAACAACTGGCGAGTTTGGCCATCTTGGCCGCAGTCGGGAGTGCGGCCTTTGCCCAAAGCGGCGAAACGGTGAAGATTGCCCTGATTGACCCGCAAAGCGGGTTGATGGGACCGTTGGGTTTGAACCAGCTGCGCAGCTTTCAGTTCTTTGCCGACACCTTCTCCAAGAGCAACGCAGCAGGCGTGAAGTACGAGGTGGTGGGCTTTGACAACAAGCTCAGCCCCGCCGAGAGTTTGAACGCGCTGAAAGCAGCCATGGACCAAGGCATTCGCTACATCGCGCAAGGCAACGGTTCTTCTGTGGCGGGTGCGCTGATTGATGCGGTCAACAAACACAACGAACGCAACCCCGGCAAAGAAGTGCTGTTTTTGAACTATGCCGCGGTCGATCCCGACTTCACCAACAGCAAGTGCAGCTATTGGCATTTCCGCTTTGATGCCGACACCTCGATGAAGATGGAGGCCATGACCACCTTCATGAAAGACCAGCCCGACATCAAAAAGGTCTACCTGCTCAATCAAAACTACTCACACGGGCAGCAGGTCACCAAGTTCGCCAAAGAAAATCTCAGCCGCAAGCGCCCAGACATTCAAGTGGTTGGCGAAGACCTGCACCCGCTGGCCCAGGTGCGTGACTTCTCGCCCTACATCGCCAAGATCAAAGCCTCAGGGGCCGACACCGTGATCACGGGCAACTGGGGCTCTGATTTGGCCTTGCTGGTCAAAGCCGCCAACGAAGGCGGTTACACCGGCAAGTTCTACACCTACTACACCGGCGTCACTGGCACGCCCACGGCACTGAGCACAGGCGGTGCTGGACGCGTGTACCAAATTGCTTACCAACACTACAACATGGGTGGCCCCATGGAGAAGTGGATGGCCGACTTCAAGAAGCGTTACAACGACGACATGTTCACCGGCTCGGTGCCGCACATCTTCACAGCGTTGTCCATCGCCATGAAGAATGCTAAATCGACCGATCCGGTCAAAGTGGCGGCTGCGCTGGAAGGCTTGAAAACCAACAGCTTCAACGGCGAGATCGAGTTGCGTAAAACCGACCACCAAATTCAACAAACTTTGTTCTTGACGGTCTGGCAAAAAGCCGACAAAAAATACCCCTATAGCCCCGAGAACACGGGCATGACCTTGGCGCCCGTCAAAACCTTTGAGCCCTATGTGGCCAGCACACCCACCAGTTGCCAAATGAAACGCCCAAGCTAAGCGTGGGGATAAGGTGCAAGGCGGTGTGCCTCCAACACACCGCCTTGATTTTTAAGATGCGGCAAAGACAAGGTAACTGATGGAGTTTTTTTTAATCTCCATGCTCAATGGTTTGAGCTATGGTCTGTTGTTGTTCATGCTCAGCTCTGGGTTGACCTTGATTTTCAGCATGATGGGCGTGCTCAACTTCGCCCATGCCAGCTTTTACATGGTGGGGGCTTATCTGGGCTACTCGCTCAATGGTGTGTTGGGGTTTTGGGCGACCTTGTTCATCGCGCCCATACTCACGGGCGCATTGGGTGCTGCCTTTGAGAGACTGAGTTTGCGTCGGGTTCACAAGTTCGGCCATGTGCCTGAGTTGTTGGTCACGTTTGGGCTGTCTTACATGTTGTTGGAGTTGGTGCAACTGGTCTGGGGCCGCACGGCCTTGGAGTTTGTGCCTCCACCCCAATTGCAGGGGCCCGCTTTCACATTGATTCAAAACTCCTTGCACGGCTTGTCGCTGGTCTGGGGAGCAGCAGCCCCTGAGCTGTGCAGCGCCACCGATACTGCGGTGCGCGTGGTGTGTTCGCCATTTCCCGCCACACGCGGCTTCATGATGCTGGTGGCTTTGTTGATGATGGTCGGCTTGTGGGCTCTGCTCACCCGTACCCGCGTGGGGCTGGTGATTCAAGCGGCACTCACACACCCCGAGGCGGTGGAGTCACTGGGCCACAACGTGCCACGTGTCTTCATGATGGTGTTTGGTGTGGGCACGGGTTTGGCTGGTTTGGCCGGGGTGATCGGGGGCAGCACCTTTGTCACCGAACCGGCCATGGCGGCCACGGTGGGATCGGTGATTTTTGTGGTGGTGGTGGTCGGTGGCATGGGCTCGTTGGCCGGGGCTTTTTTGGCCTCGCTGTTGATTGGCGTGGTGCAAACCTTTGCGGTGGCGTTTGACTATTCGGTCTTGCTGCTGCTACAAAACCTGGGGCTGCAAGTGAGCAGCGCCATGCGCGACAACTCGGTGCTCAAACTCACTTTGTCTCAGGTGGCCCCTATCTTGCCGTATTTGTTGTTGGTACTGATCTTGATCTTCCGCCCCAAAGGGCTGTTGGGCACACGGGAAGGTTGAGCCATGCGTGCGTCCAAAGCCCATTACGAATTCAAGCCCTACAACGTGGCGCGCTGGCTGATTTGGAGCGCTTTCACGGTGGTGTTGCTGATCGCACCCCGTGTGTTCTCGAGCAATTTGGCTGTGAACATGTTGTCGCAGATGGGCATCGCCATGGTGGCGTGCTTGTCCTACAACATGCTGCTGGGTCAAGGCGGCATGCTGAGCTTTGGTCACGCGGTGTACACGGGTCTGGGGGCATACACCGCCATGCATGCACTCAATGCCGCGAGCAGTGGCGCACTGGCCATTCCGGTCAGTTTGGTGCCCTTGGTGGGAGGGGTAGGCGGCATGTGTTTCGCCGTGCTGTTTGGGTTTGTCACCACGCGCAAGTCGGGCACCACCTTTGCCATGATCACGCTGGGATTGGCCGAGTTGGTGTTTGCCATGTCGCTGATGTTTTCTGAGTTCTTTGGCGGCGAGGCGGGTGTGGCCGGCAACCGTGTGGTGGGGCAAGCGGTGTGGGGCATCACCTATGGCCCAGCGATTCAGGTCTATTACCTCACGGCGGCCTACACATTGGTGTGCGTAGCCTTGATGTACGCCTTCACACGGACCCCCTTGGGGCGCATCTTGAATGCAGTGCGCGACAACCCGGAGCGGGTCGAGTTCATTGGCTACAACACCCAGTATGTGCGCTACTTTTCATTCATCATCGCGGGTTTTTTTGCGGGCATCGCAGGCGGTTTGGCGTCGGTGAATTTTGAAATTGTCACGGCCGAGGTAGTGGGCTCTGCACGCTCAGGCGCTTACTTGCTGTTCACCTTTTTGGGCGGAGCTACCTTTTTCTTTGGCCCCATCATCGGCGCCATTCTGATGGTGCTGGCGTTTGTGCTGTTGTCGGAGTTCACCAAAGCCTGGTTGCTCTACCTCGGGCTGACGTTTTTGTTCATGGTCATGTATGCGCCCGGGGGCATTGCCAGCTTGATCATGATGAACCTGCGTTTGATCGCCTTTGGACGTTTGCGACAACTGTGGGTGGCTTATGTGGGCTTGGGCATCACGGCGCTGCTGGGCTTGAGTGGTGCGGCGGCCATGATTGAAATGGTTTACCACCTGCAACTCATCACCTCGCAAGGACCCGAGTTGCATTTTGCGGGTGTGTTGCTCAATGCCCAATCGCTGGGCAGCTGGTTTGGCGCGGCCTTTGTGATGCTCACAGGCTTCGGGCTGTTCGAGCTGGCACGTCGCCAATACATGCGCGATTGGGACGACACGCAAGCCTTCATTGAAAAAGAAATCAAACGTCGGGAGGCCCTGTGATCGCCTTGCAACTCAAAGACGTGCGCAAGAACTTTGGCAAAACCGAAATCATCCGTGGTGTTGATCTGCAAGTTCAAGCGGGCGAGCGGGTGGCCATCATTGGACCCAACGGTGCGGGTAAGTCGACATTGTTCAACCTCATCAGTGGAAGATTGGAGCCCAGCAGCGGTGAAATTTGGTTGGGCAGCCATCGAATTGATGGCAAAAAACCGTTCGAGATCAACCGCTTGGGTTTGTCACGCAGCTTTCAAATCACCAACATCTTTCCCAAACTCAGCGTCTTTGAGAATCTGCGTTGCGCGGTGCTGTGGACCTTGGGCTACAAGTACACCTTCTTCAAATTCTTGGCCGATTTAGACGATGCCAACGAACGTGCCGAGCAGCTCATGGCGCGCATTCGCCTCGACAAAAAGCGTGACGTGCTGGCGGTGAATCTGACCTACGCCGAACAGCGCGCGCTCGAGATCGGCATCACCATCGCGGGTGGCTCGGACGTGATCTTGCTGGACGAACCGACGGCAGGTATGAGCAAGAGTGAAACCAAGCGCTTCATTCAGCTGATTCGCGAAGTCACGGAGGGCAAAACCCTGCTCACGGTCGAACACGACATGGGCGTGGTGTTTGGCTTGGCCGACAAAATTGCGGTGGTGGTCTATGGCGAAGTCATTGCTTTTGATACGCCCGAAGCGGTGCGCGCCAATGCCCAAGTGCAAGAGGCCTACCTGGGCTCGGCGGTGGCCGAACACCAGGCCCAGGCCTGACGACACACGCGAGAAACTCTGATGCTCAAGATCGATAACCTTCACGCCTTTTACGGCAAAAGCCATGTGTTGCATGGAGTGTCTTTTGACGTGCACCCTGGAGAAATTGTGGCCTTGCTCGGACGCAACGGCTCTGGCCGCTCCACCACCTCACGCGCCATCATGGGGCTGGTGGATTGCAAAGGCAGCCTGGAATGGAAAGGGCAATCCATTGCCCACAAAAAGCCCTACCAAATTGCCCACCTGGGGATTGGCTATGTGCCTGAGAACCGCGACATCTTTCCCAAGCTCACAGTGCAGCAAAACTTGTTGCTCGGGCAAAAAGGCCAAGGCGAGGGCAGCCGCTGGTCGTTTGACGACATGTACGCCATGTTCCCGCGCCTCAAAGAGCGTGAGTACACCGAAGCTGGCTTGCTCTCTGGTGGCGAACAGCAAATGCTCACCTTGTGCCGCACCTTGATGGGAGGCCCCGACCTGATCATTATTGATGAGCCCACCGAAGGTTTGGCGCCCAAAATTGTGGAGCTGGTCGGCCAGTATTTGCAGGCGCTCAAAGCCCGCGGCATCTCGGTGTTGCTGATTGAACAAAAGCTCACCATCGCCATGGACATCTCGGACCGGGTCTTGGTGATGGGCCATGGCAGCATTGTGTTTTCAGGCACGCCTGAGGCCTTGCGTTCTGACGTTTACACACGCAAGGAATGGTTAGAAGTTTGATCTAGAATCAAAAAAGAACGATCGTTCTTTTTATTGTCCTTTCATTGTTCCAACAAGGAAATCGCATGAGTGCAGACTACAAAGTTCATGGCGACGTGGCCGTGATCACGCTCAACAACCCACCGGTCAACGGGTTGGGCTTGTCCACCCGCCAAGCCATCGTGGCGGGTGTTGAACAGGCGCTGTCAGACCCTGCGGTCAAGGCCTTGGTGGTCACTGGCCACGGCAAGGCGTTTTCTGGCGGCGCCGACATACGTGAATTTGGCACGCCCAAAGCGATTCAAGAGCCCAATTTGTTGAGCGTCATCTCGGTCCTGGAAAACAGCAGCAAGCCGGTGGTCGCTGCGGTGCACAGCGTGGCCATGGGCGGCGGCTTGGAGTTGGCCTTGGGTTGTCACTACCGCATCGCGGCACCCGGCGCGAGCATCGCCTTGCCAGAAGTCAAGATTGGCTTGATTCCAGGCGCCGGCGGCACCCAACGCTTGCCCCGTGTCCTAGGCGTGGAGCCTGCCCTGAACATGATCGTCAGTGGCGAAGCCATCCAAAGCGAGAGGCTGGCCATGCTGCCCGGCCAAAAACTGTTCGATCAAATGGCGGCGTCTCCTGAGTCATTGATGGACGAAGCCTTGAGCTTGGCGCGTGACATGGCCGACGTTCGCCCTTTGCCCAAAGTGCGCGACTTGCCCTGCAAGCACCCGCAAGGCGATGCCTACTTTCAGTTCGCCCGCAACATGGTCAAGGGCATGGCCAAAAACTTCCCCGCCCCCCCGAAGTGTGTGGACGCCGTCGAAGCCGCGACCAAGAAAAAATTTGCCGACGGCATGAGCTACGAGCGTGAGCTGTTCATCAACCTGATGTGGACGCCCGAGTGCCGCGCCTTGCGCCACCTGTTCACCGCCCAACGCGCGGCCTCCAAAATTGCCGAT
>CANFJA010000021.1 GCA_947447235.1 Comamonadaceae bacterium | reverse complement strand
GCAATGAGCTGGGTGACTTGGGAGCCGAAATCGAGGATGAGGATTTTTTGGTGCGACATAAATAAAAAAGGCCAGTCAGTGGCCTGGCGTTATTGTCTCAAAAAACAAAACCACCCCTGAGGGTGGTTTGCAGGATGAGCTCTTTTTTACTCAGCGCGGTAATTGGGCGCTTCTTTGGTGATCTGCACATCGTGCACGTGGCTTTCACGGATGCCCGCTGCTGTGATTTCCACAAACTGCGCCTCGTTGTGCATGGCGTCGATGGTGGCGCAACCGCAATAGCCCATGCTGGCGCGCAAACCACCCGCCATTTGGTAGATGATGGCCACCACAGAGCCTTTGTAGGGCACGCGACCTTCAATGCCTTCAGGCACCAATTTGTCAGCGTTGGGGTTGCCCGTGCTCGACTCTTGGAAATAGCGGTCTGCGCTGCCCTGCTGCATGGCACCGATCGAGCCCATGCCACGGTAGCTCTTGTAGCTGCGGCCTTGGTACAGGATGACTTCGCCTGGCGCCTCTTCGGTGCCGGCGAACATGCCACCCATCATCACCGTGCCAGCACCTGCGGCAATGGCTTTGGCAATGTCGCCGCTGTAACGGATGCCGCCATCGGCAATCAAGGGCACGCCTGTGCCTTGCAAAGCGGTGGCCACGTTGTCGACCGCCATGATTTGCGGCACACCCACACCCGCCACGATGCGGGTGGTGCAAATGGAGCCCGGGCCAATGCCCACCTTGACACCATCTGCACCCGCATCCACCAGAGCCAGCGCTGCTGCACCGGTGGCGATGTTGCCGCCAATGACTTCAATGTGCGGGTAGTTTTGCTTGACCCAGCGCACGCGGTCGATCACACCTTTGCTGTGACCATGAGCCGTGTCCACCACGATGGCATCCACGCCAGCGCGGGCCAAGGCCTCCACGCGTTCTTCGGTGCCCTCTCCCACGCCCACGGCTGCACCGACACGCAACTTGCCTGCGGCGTCACGCGCTGCATTGGGAAAGTTGAGTTGTTTGGTGATGTCTTTGACAGTGATCAGGCCTTTGAGTTCAAAGGCATCGTTGACCACCAACAAGCGTTCGAGTTTGTGCTTGTTGAGCAGTGCCTTGGCTTGTTCAGGTGTGGTGCCTTCGGGCACGGTGATCAGGCGCTCTCTGGGCGTCATGATCTCGCTGACCTTTTGGTCGTAGCGGGTCTCAAAGCGCAGATCGCGCCCGGTGACGATGCCCACCACTTGGCCCCCGTTGCACACCGGAAATCCAGACACACCCAGTTCTTCAGACAGGGCCATGACTTGGCGCACGGTGGTTTCAGGGGTGATCACCACCGGGTCGCGCAGCACGCCCGATTCGTAGCGCTTGACCTTGGCCACTTGCGCTGCTTGTTCCATGGCCGTGAGGTTTTTGTGCACGATGCCAATGCCACCTTCTTGCGCAATGGCAATCGCCAAACGGGCTTCAGTCACCGTGTCCATGGCGGCCGACACCAAGGGCAGGTTCAAGCGGATGTTGCGGGTGAATTGGGTCGCGAGAGAGGTGTCCTTGGGCAGGACTTGAGAGTAGGCGGGCACCAACAACACGTCGTCGAAGGTGAGTGCTTTGCCGAGAAGGCGCATGGGACTTGGCTCCAAAAGAAAGAGTGTAGCGATGCCCCCTGCCCCACCTGTATACAAGGCCTGGCGATTGGCTCAGGACCTCTGGGCCAGCGGCAAATTGAGCAACAAATTTTGCGGCTTGAGCTTGAGTCGCTGCGCGCTGTCCACCGCCATGGCCAAGTAAACCGGCTTGCCCCGCAGTTCGGCGCGCATGGCGCTGGGGTCGACAAACTCCAGCTTGAACAGGCACAGCAGGCGCTCCATGCGATCAGGTGCCACATCAAGACCTTGGTAGAGGTCGTTGAGCACGCCACTGGCTTGCGCATCCAAGCCCACATGCCACACCCATTGGTCATCGTCGATCTCGCGCTCGGTTTGAATGCGCACTGCCACGCCCAAAAAGTGCTGCACCCAACGGGCCATCACCTCGCACAAAGCGTCCAAGCCGGGCTGCCCCCGGTTGAGGCTCAAGACCCAATCGAAACTCTCGCTGCGAGCCCAATAGGCCTCTTGGTTGTCGGCGTTGAGCACATCCAAATCCACGCTGCGCAGCTTGATGCCGCCTTGTGTCAACAACTCGCCCAACGAACCAAAACTGCTTTGGGTCGCATGGCGCTCCACCGTGTCATCGTCGGCCGCCATCACCGCGCCGTCTTCCAGCACGCTGACCTTTTGGGTTCGCATCAGCATTTCTGCCGCGCGCGCTTGGTAAGCCGTGGGGGCATCGCCCAGCACATGGCGCAGCAAGATGTGGGTGATCTGTTGCACCAACAAGGGCGGTACATCCACCCCATCGCCTTGAAACAAAGCCAGGTAGCTGGCCTCTAGCGTGGGTTGGGCCAAGATGCGCTGCCTGAACCGCAGCCACACGGCGTAGTTCTCAGCCGCATCGCTGTCTTGCAATTGGGCTAGTTCATCAGCCGTCACCTCACGCCTGGGGTCGTCCATCAAGCTGAGGTGCAAGGTGAGCTCAGCCGAGCATGACGCGGTGATGGGAGCCAACTCTGGCCGCTCCAATAAAAAGCGCAAAAAGTCGTCTGTCACCTGCAAATGCCCTTGCGCATTGGTGCCGAGCAAAGCGTAGCCGCAGGTGGGCCACAGTGTGTGTGTCATGAATCAATAACCAGCTTTGGCACCCGCACGACGCTTGGCAAACAAGCCTGCGCGTTGGGTGCCTTGTTTTTGAAAACGCTCACGTCGCGCCACCTTGGGGTCGACCTTCAGAGGTCGGTACAACTCCACCCGATCCTGATCGCGCAGCACATGGCCTGGCGTGGTTTTGCGGCCCCAAACGCCCAACAACCACAGCGCGTGGTTGTTCAAATCCAGTTCAGGAAATTCATCCAACACACCACTGGCTTGCAGCGCCTGCTGGACGGTACTGCCAGTGGGCAGTGTGAGCTGACGTTCGATCACCACACGGGGTGCCGGCGACAGCATCACACAAATGTTCAGCAAAGCAGTGACAGATGCGCGCGACATCAACTGGTGTAGACCTGTTCGGCGCGCTTGACAAAGGCATCCACCAAGGTCGATGCAATCTTGTCAAACAAAGGGCCCACCAAGGCACCAAACATGCTGTCAAAGCTGTAATTCAGCGTCAACTCAATGCGGCACGCGCGCTGTGGAGACTGGGTGTTGGGATCGGTCAGCGGGTGAAAGTCCCAGGTGCCATCCAAATGCTTGAAAGGCCCGTCGATGAGTTGCAGCTTCACTTGACGCCCAGGCACATGCTGGTTGTGGGTCGAGAAGCTTTTGCGAAACCCACCCAAGGACATGCCAATCTCAGCGGTCATCTCGTTGCCGTCTTGGGCCAGCACCGCCCCGCGCTCACACCAAGGCAAAAACTCGGGGTAGCGGGCCACATCGGTGACCAAGGCAAACATTTCCTCAGGGCTGAACCAAATGAGAACGGACTTGTGAATGGTTTTCATAGAATGGTCGCTATTGTAAGAAGCACCATGGCCACGAAAAAACCCGCAACTCTCTCACGCATTGCCGACAACAAAAAGGCCGCATACAACTATTTCTTTGAAGAAAAGTTTGAGGCTGGCATGGTGCTTCAGGGTTGGGAAGTCAAAGCCGCTCGCGAGGGCAAGGTGCAACTCACCGACGGCTATGTGGTCGTTCGCGACGGTGAGCTCTATGTGATTGGCTGCCAAATCAACCCTTTGCACACGGCCTCGACTCACATCAGCCCCGACGCTGTGCGGACCAAAAAACTGCTGATGAAAAAAGACGAGATCAAACGTCTGATCGGCAAGGTCGAGCAAAAAGGCTACACCTTGGTGCCCATCAACCTGCACTGGAAGAACGGCAAGATCAAATGCGAAATTGCGCTGGCCAAGGGCAAAGCAGAGCACGACAAACGCGACACCATCAAAGACCGCGAAGGCAAACGCGAGGTCGAGCGTGCCATGAAAAGTCGGCACAAATAACAACATCACCTGATCTAAGGACACCCGTGAGCGCACTCAAACTGCGGCACTCAAACTTGGACTGACGCCGCTTGCATGGAAGGTGCATGGGCACTGAGACTCTTACTTTTTCTTGCGTGGCGGCAAACCTGTGTGTTGCGTCAGCACCCGCCCTTTGGTGGGTTCGTTGCGCATCGTCGTCTTGACCACGCCCGCTTTGGCCACCCCAGGTTTGGCTGTGACGGTGCTGTTTTTACGCCGTGCACTGGTGTAGCCACCGTCGGTCAGGGGCTGAAATGTCGGGATCAAGTGGTGCTTGCCGTTGCCAATCAAATCGGCACGGCCCATGGCTTTGAGGGCTTCGCGCAACAGCGGCCAATTGTTGGCATCGTGGTAGCGCAAAAAGGCTTTGTGCAAGCGCCTGCGGCGTTCACCGCGCACGATGTCCACGGCCTCGCTGGTGCGTGTCACACGCGACAGAGGGTCTTTGCCCGAGTGGTACATCGCCGTGGCCGTGGCCATGGGGCTGGGGTAGAAGGTTTGCACCTGGTCGGCACGAAAGCCATTTTTCTTCAACCACAAGGCCAGGTTCATCATGTCTTCGTCGCGCGTGCCCGGATGGGCCGCAATGAAGTACGGCACCAAGAACTGTTTCTTGCCTGCTTCAGCCGAGAAGCGGTCAAACATCTGTTTGAACTTGTCGTAGCTGCCAATGCCGGGCTTCATCATCTTGGACAGTGGCCCGCCCTCGGTGTGCTCGGGCGCGATCTTGAGGTAGCCGCCCACGTGGTGGGTCACCAGCTCTTTGACGTACTCGGGCGACTTGACCGCCAGGTCGTAGCGCAGCCCAGAGCCAATCAAAATTTTCTTCACACCTTTCAAGGCCCGCGCACGGCGGTACATGTGAATGAGTGAGCTGTGGTCGGTGTTGAGGTTTTGGCAAATGCCTGGGTAGACGCAACTCGGTTTGCGACAGGCCGCCTCGATCTCCGGGCTTTTGCAGCCAATGCGGTACATGTTGGCGGTGGGGCCGCCCAAGTCGCTGATGACGCCCGTGAAGCCCGACACCTTGTCGCGGATGTCTTCGATCTCACGAATCACCGAGTCTTCGCTGCGGCTTTGGATGATGCGTCCTTCGTGCTCGGTGATGGAGCAAAACGTGCAACCGCCAAAACAACCGCGCATGATGTTGACCGAAAAGCGAATCATCTCCCAAGCCGGAATTTTTGTGGCGCCGTCATGGCCGCCGTGTTCGTCGGCATACGCCGGGTGCGGGCTGCGGGCATAGGGCAAATCAAAGACCAAGTCCATCTCGGCGGTGGTCAGAGGAATGGGCGGTGGGTTGATCCACACATCGCGTGCGGTGGCACCTTCGCCGTGCGACTGCACCAAGCAGCGGGCATTGCCAGGGTTGGTTTCCAAATGCAACACACGGTTGGCGTGGGCATACAGCACAGGGTCAGATTTGACGTGGTCGTAGCTGGGTAGGCGAATCACGCTGCGGTCACGCGGCGGCACTTTGAGTTTGCCCTTGCCCTGCAAGGCCGGCATATTGGGGTTGGGCACAAAGTTCAAGGGTGCGACCGTGGCCTGTGCCCCCGGCCCGTTGGCGGCATCGGCCAGCGCTTGGGCTTCGTCTTCGCGGGCACAGCTTTGGCCTTGGGCCTTGGCCTGCTCGCTGACCATCAAATACGGGTTAACGTGGGCTTCGACGCGGCCAGGCACGTCGATGCTTGACGAGTCAATTTCGTACCAACCCTCAGGCGTTTCACGCCTCACAAAGGCGGTGCCGCGCACATCGGTGATCTGTTGCACCGGTTCTTTGGCGGCCAGTCGGTGGGCAATCTCCACAATCGCGCGCTCGGCATTGCCATACAGCAGCAGGTCGCACTTGCTGTCCACCACGATGGAGCGACGCACTTTGTCTGACCAGTAGTCGTAATGGGCAATGCGGCGCAGCGAACCTTCGATGCCACCCAACACAATCGGCACATCGCTGTAGGCTTCTTTGCAGCGCTGGCTGTACACCAAGGCCGCGCGGTCGGGCCGCTTGCCGCCTACATCGCCCGGCGTGTAGGCGTCGTCGCTGCGAATTTTGCGGTCCGCGGTGTAGCGGTTGATCATCGAATCCATGTTGCCGGCGGTCACGCCGAAAAACAAATTGGGTTTTCCCAAGGCCTTGAAGGGGTCGGCGCTTTGCCAATCGGGCTGGGCAATGATGCCCACGCGAAAGCCCTGGTTTTCCAGCATGCGCCCGATCACGGCCATGCCAAAACTGGGGTGGTCCACGTAAGCGTCGCCGGTGACGATGATCACATCACAGCTGTCCCAACCCAACTGGGTCATTTCCTCGCGGCTCATCGGCAAAAACGGGGCCGTGCCGAAACGGGCCGCCCAGTACTTGCGGTAACTGGTCAGCGGCTTGGCGTTGCGGGGGAAAAAAGAGACGTCGGCGTAGGCATTCATGAATACTGTCAAGTGTACGGGGTGCGCTTTTTCACACACACCCGCAAGGTCATTGCCCAGGTTGTGGAAGGCACGACATTTTGATCAAGAATCTAGTCCTTCACCCAACATCGCACCCTGGCCTTCCAAGGTGCCCCTGAGTACTTCACCATGCACCTGCCCAGCGACCAGCCCAGGCCCTCGATCTACTACAACTACCGCGTGTTTCAGCCTTGGCTGCCCAGCGCCAATTCGCAGGCTCAACACGCGCCTGTGGTGATCGTCGGGGCTGGGCCTGCGGGTCTGGTGACAGCCTTGGAGTTGGCCCGTTTGGGGGTGCGCAGCGTGGTCTTGTCTGCCGAGTTGCAAGTCTCACAAGGCAGTCGTGCGATTGTCTTCACGCGCCGTTCGATGGAAATTTTGCAGCAAGTGGGTGTGGCCCAGCGCATCACCGACCACGGACTGCCTTGGCGTTTTGGCAACTCTTTCTACCGGGGTCAGAAGGTCTTTCGCTTAGAGGCGCCACACGACCCCAACGACCGTTTTTTTCCCATGATCAACATCCAGCAACAGTATTTGGAAGAGTACCTGTTGGAGGCTTGCCAAGACAGCCCACTGATCGATCTGCGTTGGGGCAACAAAGCGGTGGAAGTGACCCAGACCGATCGGGACGCACAGGTGGTCGTCGATACGCCAGAAGGCACGTACCCGCTGCAAGCCGATTGGGTGGTTGCAGCAGATGGCGGCCGCTCAGAGATTCGCTCAGCCATGAAGCTGCCCATGGAAGGCGCGTCCTACGAGGGGTTTTTTGTGATTGCCGACATTCGCATCGACTTGCCCTACCCCACCGAACGCCTGGCGTTTTTCGACCCCGACTGGAACCCGGGCAACACCATCTTGATGCACCGCGAACCCCACGGCATCTGGCGCATTGACTACCAACTGCCGGCTGACGAAACCCCCGAACAAGCGCTGCACCCGGCATCGCTCAAAGCGCGCATCGACGCGCAACTGGCCATGATTGGCTTGGCAGGCACCCCGTGGGAAATGGACTGGAACTCGGTCTATTCGGCACGCACCCTGACCCTGCCAGACTTTGTCCATGGGCGCGTCATCTTCACCGGCGATGCCGCACACTTGCTGCCCATCTTCGGCGTTCGCGGCGCCAACACGGCGTTTCAAGACGCACAGTCACTGGGCTGGCACTTGGGACTGGTGGTCAAAGGCTTGGCCGGCAAAGCGCTGCTGGCCAACCACAGCACGGAACGGGTGGGTGCGGCGCGTGAAATCATCGACGAAGCAGGCAAAAGCACACGCTTCATGGCGCCACCCAGCGCTGGGTTTCGATGGCTGCGCGATGCGGTGTTGTCCCTTTCGCTCAGCCAGGAATTTGTCCGCCCGCTCTACCACTGGCGCACGTCGCGCCCGCACGAGTACACGCATTCAGCACTCAACAGTGTGGGGGACGACAACGCTTTGTTCACCTGTGGCCCGGCCCATGGAGCGCCTCCCAAGAATGTGCGCTTGGGCCCCAACGATTTTTTGCTCGACCACCTGGGTGGCGGCTTTGACTTGCTGTACTTCACCGATGCCTTGGCCTTGCCACACCCCCTCCTTGCGGTGATCAATGCCACCCGTGCCAAAGGGGTTCCCTTGAACGTACTGGCCATTGGCGCCAACTTGGCTGTGTCAGGCGCCGACACCTGCCTGCCCGATGCCGACGGACACATTCGCCAGTTGTATGGTGTACCTGCCCATGGAGCTGCTTACTTGCTTCGTCCCGACCAACACGTGTGTGCCCGCTGGCTCACGCTCGACGCCACGCGCTTGCAAGCCGCCTTGCACACTGCCCTGCCGCAATAAGGATTCGCCATGACACTGAGTGTTCAAGATTTAGAAGCCGTTTACGACTGCTTGGCCGAGGCCATCGACCAAGTCGGCGAGACAAAAGCTGAGTTGTTTTTGGTCAAACTGGCTTTGCTCAATGCCCAAGCGCTGGGCCATGCCGAGTTGTTCCAGCAACATGTTCAAACCGCGTTGCAAGACTTGTAGGCAACGCGCGAGCCCAGGGGTGGCACATCAATCTGATGTCAAGGCATCCACCACCGCCCCATGTCCCCACAAATGAGACACGGCCTGCTGCACCTGCGTGACGTCCCCCGTGGTGAAAAACCGTGTCGACCCTGGCTGTGATGCATTCGGTGTGAGCGTGTCCGTCAAGCGACGCACCAATTCACGAGCCACAGCCTCAGCGGGGTCAATCAAGGTGACCTCAGGGCCTGTGATGGACTGGATGGCGGAAATTAAAAATGGGTAATGCGTGCACCCCAGCACCAGAGTGTCAGCCCCTTGCGCCAGCAAGGGTTCAATGAACTGCCGCAACAGGGCGTCAGTTCGTGCACTTTGAAGGTCGGCTTGTTCCACCAACTCCACCCACCCCGGGCAGGCTTGTAGCACCATGCGCTTGCCCTCGCCATATTGGGCACACAAGCGGGCCACGCTCTCGCTTTGCACCGTTTGGCGAGTGGCCAACACTCCAACCACGCCAGTTCGCGTGAGGGCCACGGCGGGTTTGATGGCCGGCTCAATCGCCACCACAGGCACATGGGTTTGTTCTCGCAAACTGCGCGCTGCCACAACGGTGGCCGTGTTGCAAGCAATGGTGATGGCTTTGACACCTTGCTCGGCCAACCAACGCCCGACCGTCAAGGTGCGTTGCGTGATGTGTGCTTCAGTTTGATCGCCATACGGCGCGTGGCCGGAATCGGCCACGTACACCAAATCTTCATGGGGCAGTGCTGCTCGGATGGCGCGAAGCACCGACAAACCTCCCACGCCAGAGTCAAAAACGCCGATGGCATTGCCAAAACGTGCAGACGTTTGAACCGTGAACTTGCGCATGGGCGCATTCTCGCCGACCTTTTTCAGCGCTTGTCTTAATTTGGACTCTAAATTTGACGAAAATCTCGACATGACCCTGTTCGTCCCCCCCCAACACCGCCAAGCTTGGAAAGCGCTCCAAGCGCTTGCAGATCATCCGCAACCGCATTTGCGAGATTTGCTCCAAGACCCCCAGCGCACCGAGCAGTTTCACGCCAGCGGCGCTGGCATCACCCTTGAATACGAACGCCAACGCATCAACCGCGAGGTATTGGCGCAACTTTTGGCATTGGCCGATGAATCCAAGGTCATGGCTCAGGCCCAGGCCATGTTCCGCGGTGAAGCCATCAACGCGACTGAACAGCGCGCGGCCCTGCATGTGGCCTTGCGTGGCAGCCATGTGCCCAACCCGCCGTGGGGCAACGAGATCTCCAAGCAGGTGGCGCAAGAGCTGTTGCGCGTGTGCATGTTTGCTGAGAAGGTGCGCGAAGGCCAGCTATTGGGCCATGAGGGCGAAGCCATCACCGATGTGGTCAACCTGGGCATTGGTGGCTCAGATTTGGGGCCGCGCATGACCACCGAAGCACTGAGTCACCTGACCCGCGACAGCTTCAAAAACAAGGTGCGGGTGCACTATGTGTCCAATGTGGATGCATGGAGCCTCTACACCACCTTGGCCAAGCTCAACCCCGCACGCACCGCTTTTGTGGTGCAAAGCAAAACCTTCACCACCCAAGAAACCATGACCTTGGCCGCATCGGCCAAACGTTGGTTGCTCGATGCAGGCTGCCCACCCGACAAGTTGCATCAGCATTTGATTGCGGTGACGGCCAACCCGCTCATCTCGGAGGCTCAAGGCTTCAGTCCTGAGCACACCTTTGGATTTTGGGATTGGGTGGGTGGACGTTACTCGGTGTGGTCGGCCATTGGCTTGCCCCTGGCCATCTCGATCGGCGCCTTTGCTTTCCAAGACATGCTGTTGGGCGCGCGCGCCATGGACGAACATTTCATGTCTGCGCCTGCACAAGACAACCTGCCCTTGCTGATGGCGCTGTTTGGCGTTTGGAACCGTAATTTTTTGGGGGCCAGCACCCACAACATAGCGCCGTATGCATCACCACTGGGCAAGTTCGCCTCGTTCCTGCAGCAGATGGAGATGGAGTCCAACGGCAAGCGCACCCATGTGGATGGCAGCCCTGTCGAAGTGGCCACTGCCCCTGTGATTTGGGGTGGCTTAGGGATCGATGGGCAACACGCTTACTTCCAGCTGATTCACCAAGGCCAGCACTTGGTGCCAATGGATTTCATTGGGCTGCGCACCGAACGCAGCCCCCTACCCCTGGCAGGCGAGCACCACCGCGTGGTGCTGCTGAACATGCAAGCCCAAGCCCAGGCGCTGGCATTGGGCCGAACCCCGCAGGCAACCGTGCAAGCCTTGCGCGACAGCGGCATGGACGAAGCCGACGTGCAACGTTTGGCGCCTCACCGCAGCTACCCTGGCAATGTGCCCAGCTCCACCATTTGGGTAGACGCCTTGACACCCCGCAGCATGGGCGCATTGATGGCCTTGTACGAGCACAAGGTGTTTTGCCAAGCGGCCATCTGGGGCGTCTATGCCTACGATCAGTGGGGCGTGGAACTGGGTAAAAAAATGGCCCAAGACATGGAGTCCGCGCCACGTTGACCGTGGGTGACAGTGCTTGAAAGACGAGATGTTTACACTCGTCAGCTATGACATCCCCGAGCCCCCAACCTTCCCTCAGACTGTCCAACAAGGTCAGCATCATCACTGGCGCTGCCCAAGGCATTGGCTTGGCCACCGCCCTCAAATTTGCCCAAGAAGGCGCGGTGGTGGTGGTGTGTGACGTCAAACAATCGGCGGTCGATGCCGCTGTGGCCCAGTGCCAAGCCACAGGCGCTCAAGCCCGGGGTTATGTGGTGGATGTGACCCAGCGTGACATGGTTGACGGCATGGTCAAGTCCGTGTTGGCCGAGTTTGGACGCATTGATGTGTTGGTCAACAACGCTGGCATCACCCAAGATGCGCGCCTGCAAAAAATGACGCTCGATCAGTTTGACCGCGTGATCGATGTCAACCTGCGCGGCGTCTTCCATTGCGCCCAAGCCGTGACCGATGCGATGGTGGCCCAAGGCAGCGGCGTGATCTTGAATGCCTCGTCGGTAGTGGGGATTTATGGCAATTTTGGTCAGACCAATTACGCGGCCACCAAGTTTGGCGTGATTGGCTTCACCAAAACCTGGAGCCGCGAACTCGGCCCCAAAGGCATCCGCGTGAATGCCGTGGCACCCGGCTTTGTGGCCACGCCTATTTTGTCAACCATGCCTGAGAAAGTGATCGAAGACATGGTGCACCGCGTGCCCTTGAAGCGTTTGGGCCAACCTGAAGACATTGCCAATGTCTACGCTTTTTTGGCCAGCGATGAGGCGGCCTATGTGAACGGTGCCGTGATCGAAGTCTCGGGTGGTATGACCGTATGAGTGACATGCCAGAGGATCGCCCTCGCCCACGCTCTAAAACCGATTTGTTTGTCTCTTTCACCTTGCTGGCCTTGCAGGGCTTTGGGGGCATCTTGTCGGTGGTGCAGCGCGAGATGGTGGAAAAGAAAAAATGGCTCACGCCCGAAGAGTTTGTGGAAGATTGGGCAGTCGCACAAATCTTGCCGGGCCCCAACGTGATCAACCTCTCGCTCATGATTGGGGGGCGTCACTTTGGCTTGCTGGGTGCGTTGGCCGCATTAGGCGGCATCATGTGCGTGCCCAGCATGCTGGTGTTGACCATCGCCGTTTTGTTTGCGGGCGTTGAGCACACTGCTGCTGCCCAAGGCGTGCTGCGCGGCATGGGCGCGGTGTGTGCTGGCCTGATTGTGGCCACGGGCTTGAAGATGATTCCAGCGCTCAAAACCAACCCCATGGGTCGCGTGTCGTGCGCGGTGTTGGCCGTGGCTGGTTTCATCACGGTGGGTTTGCTGCGACTGCCCTTGGCTTGGGTATTGCTCACGCTCGGTCCCATGGCCGGTGTGTGGGCAGGTCTGCACATGCGACAAGGAGAATCCTCTTGAGCATCACCATGAGCAGCATGGACTGGTGGTCCTTGTTCACCCACTTTATTTCGCTGTCATTGCTCGCCGTCGGTGGCGCGATCAGCACAGCGCCCGACATCCACCGCTTTTTGGTGGATGAGCAACACTGGTTGACCGATGGTCAGTTCACCTCATCCATCGCCTTGGCCCAAGGCGCGCCTGGGCCCAACGTGTTGTTTGTCGGCTTGATGGGTTGGAACGTGGGCCTCAATGCGGGGGGTGGTTTCGCCGCGGGCTGGGATGGGGTGTCGCTGGGCCTGTGGGGCATGGCACTGAGCATGGTGGGCATCTTGATGCCATCCACCTGCTTGGCTTACTTTGCCGCGCAGTGGGCGCACCGCAACCGGCAACTCAAAGCGGTGCGCGCCTTCAAAGCGGGCATGGCGCCCATCGTCATCGCTTTGTTGGTGGCCACAGGGTGGTTGTTGACCGGTACGCACGATGACCCCGCCAAGCAATGGCCCTTGTGGGTTCTGAGCGCCGTCACCACCCTGGTGGTCTGGCGAACCAAGACACACCTTTTGGTGCTATTGGCCAGCGGCGCACTTTTGGGTGCCTTTGGCTTTGTTTAAGCCTAAGGCCTGATGACGCTTTAGCCTCTCTGGCGACGTGCTTCGTACAAGCACACGCCGCTGGCCACCGACACGTTCAAACTCTCCACAGCGCCCTGCATGGGAATGCTGATGAGCTCGTCACAGGTCTTGCGTGTCAACTGGCGCATGCCGTCTCCTTCGGCACCCAACACCAAGGCCGTGGGACCTTTGAGGTCGACTTGGTACAAAGTTTTGGGCGCGTCATCGCTGGTGCCAATGATCCAAATATTGCGCTCTTTCAGCTCATTCAAAGTGCGGGCCAAATTGGTCACCATGAAATAGGGCACCGTCTCGGCGGCACCACTGGCCACCTTGGCCACCGTGGCGTTGATGCCCACCGCATGGTCTTTGGGGGCAATCACCGCATGGGCCCCCGCGCCGTCGGCCACACGCAAGCAAGCGCCCAGATTGTGCGGATCGGTCACGCCATCAAGAACCAAAATCAACGGGGCTTCCACGGGCTCTATCTTCTCCAGCAATTCATCCAGCGAATGCACCACGGCCAACGGACTCACGCGCGCGGCCACACCTTGGTGGCCGTGACTGCCTGCGAGTTTGGCCAGACGCAGGCCATCGGCTTCTATCAAACGTGCACCGGCCTCGTTGGCACGCTCCAGAAACTGGCGCATGCGGGCATCGCGGCGGGTAGGCTCGTAGTAAATTTCAATGATGGATTGCGGTGCAGTTTTAAGACGCACACCCACGGCATGAAAGCCGAATAAAACTTTGGGGGATGAAGACATCCAGGGATTATCCCTTGCGCATCACGCCACGCGTCCCGCCTCTATGGTGATCGCCCGGTCACACCGCGCCGCCAATTTGGGGTCATGCGTGACCAAGACCAAGGTGGTGCCAAGCTCTTGGTTCAGGGCAAACATCAAGTCCATGATGCGCTCGCCACTGGCGTGGTCCAAGCTGCCTGTGGGCTCGTCGGCCAGCAGCAGGCTGGGCTTGACCACAAAGGCCCGCGCCAAGGCCACGCGCTGCTGTTCGCCGCCAGACAACACTTTGGGGTAATGGGTGAGGCGTTCACCCAAGCCCACGCGCTCGAGCATGTCGCGCGCAGCCTGACGTGGGTTGGCTTGTCCGGCCAACTCCAGCGGCAGCATGACGTTTTCCAGTGCGGTCATGTGGCCCAACAGCTGAAAGCTTTGAAACACAAAACCAATTTGCCGCGCCCGCAGCGCAGCGCGCGCGTCTTCGTCCAACGCAAACATGTCTTGCCCCGCCAGCACCACCGTGCCTTGGCTGGGTGTGTCCAAGCCCGCCATGATGGACAGCAAGGTGCTTTTGCCCGAGCCTGAGGCACCCACGATGGCCAAGGACTCACGATGCGCCAGTGTGAAGTCGATATCGCGGAGAATGTCCAACTGGCCACTGACGTCTTGCACGGATTTGTACAGGTGTGACACGGCCATCAAGGGTGTGGGATGAGGGTTCAAGGGCGTATTCATGAAAGGCAATGGCATGTGGAGACGACACTTTAACGTGCTGGCGTTGCGCAGCGCTGTCACAGGGCTATTGGGCTTAGGCACAGCAGCAGCCGATCAAAAGGTGATCAGCTCCAGCGGCCAAGGGTTGGAGGGCGAGGTGTGGTCCAGTGGTACCACGCGACGCAGCAAGATACAGCCCGGTGCTGTGCCGCCGCCTGGCTCTGCCCCAGTCGCCACCATCTTGGTGGTGGGAGACTCGCTGAGTGCTGAATACGGCATTGGCAGAGGCAAAGGATGGGTCAACCTGCTGGCGATGAAGCTGGGCAGCGAAAGGCCTGATGTCCGCGTGATCAATGCCAGCATCAGTGGTGACACCTCCGCTGGCGGGCGTTCGCGCTTGCCGGCTGCCCTGGCCCAAATTCGGCCTGTTTTGGTGGTGATTGAGTTGGGTGGCAACGATGCGTTGCGAGGCCTGGACCTCCATGCCACCCAACAAAACCTCGAAGCCATGGTGGAGGCCTGCCATGCCGTGAGTGCCCGCGTGGTGTTGGTGGGCATGCAAGTGCCGCCCAACTACGGGCCGGACTACAGCGCTAAATTTGCCGTGATGTTTGCCAATCTGGCACAAAAACACCGCACGGGCTTGGTCCCTTTTTTACTCAAGGGAGTGGCCGACAGTCCGCAAGCGGCGGAACTGTTTCAACCCGATCGCATTCACCCGCGTGAAGAAGCACACCCGCGCATGCTGGCCAATGTGTGGCCTGAAATCAAAAAACAGTTGTAAGAGAGTGTTGTGAGCGTTCAATTCATCTCGGCGCAAGACGCCATGGCCCGCATGGTCACGCCTCTGGGTGCATCCGGGGCTTTCAGCACCATCATCGATGCACGCAGTGAAGACGAGTTTGCACTCGACCACCTGCCTGGCGCCGTCAATTGGCCTTCGCTCAACAACGAGGAACGCATCGTGGTGGGCACCATGTACAAACAAATCAATGCGTTCGAAGCGCAAAAGCACGGTGCGGCGCTGGTGGCGGCCAATATTGCAAGGCATATCCAGCGCGAGGTGTTGCCCTTGCCGCGCACCTGGCAGCCCTTGATTTACTGCTGGCGCGGCGGCAAGCGCAGCGGCTCGCTGGCCTTGGTGCTGGGGCAAATTGGTTTCAAGATTCACCTGATCGAAGGTGGCTACAAAGCCTTTCGTGCCGCGCTGATCGCCTCCATGCCCGAACTGGTGGCCCCCATTTCATGGCGGGTGGTGTGTGGCCCCACCGGTTCCGGCAAAACACGTTTGCTGCATGCCTTGTCGGCTGAAGGCGCACAGGTGTTGGACTTGGAAGCCTTGGCCAACCACCGCAGCTCGGTGCTGGGTCACATTCCCGGTTCACCCCAACCGAGCCAAAAGCACTTTGACACCCAGGTGTGGTCCGCGTTGAAAAGCTTTGATACCTCGCGCCCGGTGTATGTCGAGTCAGAGAGCCGAAAGGTGGGCAATCTGTCGGTGCCCGAGGTGTTGATGTTGTCGATGCGCGAAAGCCCTTGCCTGAGTTTGCAATTGAGCGACGACGAACGCGTGGCCTTGCTGATGGAGGACTACGACTTCTTCGTGAAAGACCCTGACTACTTTTGCAAACGCCTCGATGCCTTGGTGGACCGTCGGGGTCGTTCGGTGGTGGAGGCTTGGAAAACGCAGGTCATGGCCGGCCACTGCGAGCCGGTGGTGCGTGAGTTGCTGACCCTGCATTACGACCCCGGTTATGCCGAGTCGACACGGCGCAACTTCAAGCAATTTGCCCAAGCCCCCATGGTGCAACCCGCTGACCGATCCATGCCTGCCATGCGCGCCTTGGCGCGAGACATCATGCACCAAGCTTGATCCGCACTGTGGTTCGGCGATGTGCGTAAAGGCCCGAGCCCTCAGGTGCCATGCACAAACTGTTGCCCCTATTGCAACTGCAGCAGGGCTTGTGCCAGGTCGTGTTGCAGGTCTTGCACGTCTTCCAAGCCGATGCACAAACGCACCACGCGTCCCGCTTGCAGTTGGGGGGTGGCAAGGTGCCGTGCCGTACTCAGGTGGTAGGGCACCACCAAGCTCATGG
>CANFJA010000020.1 GCA_947447235.1 Comamonadaceae bacterium | reverse complement strand
GCGCTCGCTGAGCGCTTGCGCAGCAAGCAAGTCAGTGCCGTCGAGGTAGCGACCCGCTTTTTAGCGCGCACCGGCGGCAACCCCAACAACGCGTTTTTGGACATTGACAGCGAAGTCACCCTGGCCCAAGCCCGCGCCAGCGACGCCAAGCTAGCCGATGGCACAGCAGGTCCGCTCGAAGGCGTGCCCGTGGCTCACAAAGACGTGTTTGTGACCCGCGACTTCGCCACCACAGCGGGCTCCAAGATTCTGAGCGGCTACCGCTCACCCTTTGACGCCACCGTGGTGCAGCGCTTGCGCGCAGCCGGCATGGTGAGCTTGGGCAAACTCAATTGCGACGAGTTCGCCATGGGGTCAAGCAACGAAAACTCGGCCTACGGCGCAGTCACCAACCCGTGGGACACCACGCGCGTACCCGGCGGCTCATCGGGCGGCAGCGCTGCGGCAGTGGCGGCAGGCCTGACACCCGCCGCCACCGGCACCGACACAGGCGGCTCCATCCGTCAGCCGGCGGCGTTTTGCGGCATCACCGGCATCAAGCCCACCTATGGCCGCGCCTCGCGTTACGGCATGATCGCCTACGCGTCTAGCCTGGACCAAGCCGGCCCCATGGCCCGCAGCGCCGAAGACTGCGCCCTGCTGCTGAGTGCCATGTGCGGGCCCGACCTGGACCGCGACTCCAGCTCACTCGATGTACCTGCCGAGAACTTCTCAGCCAAGTTAGGCGACAGCTTGGCTGGCGTGCGTGTGGGCGTTCCCAAAGAGTTTTTCGGCGACGGTTTGGCCAGCGATGTGCGCAGCGCCATCGATGCCGCGCTGACCCAACTGCAAACCCTGGGTGCCAAGCTGGTGCCCATCAGCTTGCCGCGTACCGAGTTGTCCATTCCTGTGTACTACATCATTGCGCCCGCTGAAGCCAGCTCCAACCTGAGCCGCTTTGACGGGGTGAAGTTTGGCCACCGCACCCAGGACTACACCGATTTGGTGAGCATGTACAAAAAAACCCGTGCCGAAGGCTTTGGCGAAGAGGTCAAACGCCGCATCATGACCGGCGCCTATGTGCTCTCACACGGTTACTACGACGCCTACTACCTGCAAGCCCAAAAAATTCGCCGCATGATTGCCGACGACTTTCAACGCGCCTTTGCCGAGTGCGACGTGATCGCCGGCCCCGTGGCTCCCACCGTGGCCTGGACCCTGGGCAACAACGCCAACGATCCGATGGCCGACTACCTGGCCGACATCTTCACCCTGCCCGCCTCGCTGGCGGGCTTGCCCGGCATGAGTGTGCCGGTGGGTTTTGGCACAGGACATATGCCCGTGGGCCTGCAACTGATTGGCAACTACCTGCAAGAAGCCCAGTTGCTCAACGTGGCGCACCAGTACCAGCTGAACACCGATTTCCACCTCCAACAACCAGCGGGGGTTTAAGACTCATGAGCAAACTCGTCCAAGGCTACGAAGTCGTCATCGGCTTCGAAACACACGCCCAACTCTCGACCCAAAGCAAAATTTTCAGCCGCGCCCCCACCGCCTTCGGTGCCGAACCCAACACCCAAGCCTGCGCGGTGGACTTGGCGCTGCCCGGCACCTTGCCGGTGATGAACGTCGGCGCGGTGGAACGCGCCATTGAGTTTGGCTTGGCCGTCAACTCACACATTGCGGAACGCAGCATCTTTGCGCGCAAAAACTACTTTTACCCCGACCTGCCCAAGGGCTACCAAATCAGCCAATTTGAAATTCCGGTGGTGCAAGGCGGCGAGGTGTCGTTCTTCATGGAGGAAGGCAAAGACACCGTGTACAAAACCGTGCGTTTGGTGCGTGCCCACCTGGAAGAAGACGCGGGCAAATCGCTGCACGAAGACTTCGTGGGTCAAAGTGGCATCGACTTGAACCGTGCCGGCACGCCGCTGTTGGAGATCGTCACCGAGCCCGACATGCGCTCTAGCGACGAAGCCGTGGCCTACGCCAAAGAGCTGCACAAGATCGTCACCTGGATTGGCATTTGCGACGGCAACATGCAAGAGGGCTCCTTCCGCTGCGACGCCAACGTGTCGGTGCGCAAGCCCGGCGCTGCGTTGGGCACACGCCGCGAGATCAAGAACTTGAACAGCTTCAAGTTCATGCAGCAAGCCATCGACTACGAAGTGCGCTGGCAAATCGACCAACTGGAAGACGGCCACGCGATTGAGCAAGCCACCGTGCTGTTCGACCCCGACACGGGCGAGACCCGCGCCATGCGCACCAAAGAAGACGCAGCCGACTACCGCTACTTCCCCGACCCCGACCTGCCCCCGCTGGTGATTGGTCGCGACTGGGTCGAGCGCGTGAAAGCCGAAATGGCCGAACTGCCCCGCGTGATGGCCGAGCGCTTTGTCACGCAGTACGGCTTGCCCGAGTACGACGCCACCTTGCTGACGCAAAGCAAAGCCGCGGCGGCCTACTTTGAAGCAGTGGCCAAGGCCTGTGGCCAACCGAAGTTGGCGAGCAACTGGATCATGGGAGAAGTCTCACGCCGCCTCAACACCGAAGGCGTGACCTTTGACACGCTGCCCGTGCGCAGCGCCCAGCTGGCCGCGCTGATCACCCGCATCACCGACAACACCATCAGCAACAACGCTGCCAAGCAGGTGTTTGATGCGCTGTGGTCTGAAGGCAGCGAAAGCGGACATGACGTGTCGACAAGCGTTGCGCGTGTGGACGCCCTCATCGATGCCAAAGGCCTCAAGCAGATGAACGACAGCGGCGAGCTGGAAAAAATCATCGACGACGTGCTGGCCGCCAACCCCAAGAACGTGCAAGAGTTCAAGGCCGGCAACGCCAAGGCCCTCAATGGCTTGGTGGGTCAAATCATGAAGGCCAGCAAAGGCAAGGCCAACCCGGCGCAAGTCAACGAGCTGCTCAACAAGAAGCTCTCATAAACCATCGCCCAAGACCTAGGACAAACTGTCGGTTGTGGCTGTGGCAGCTGCACTGAACCTGGTGATTGGCATCAACCACCGCAGCGGCCGTCACGACGGCGTGTGCGTTATTTCAGCGCACCCCATAACGGTCACGGTACGCCTGCGTGCGCGCCAAGTGCTCGTCCATGGCGTTGCCGGGTTGTGCACTCAAGTAGGTCAGCAAATCGCTCAGCTCGGCAATGGCGCACACCTGCAAGCCCACTTGTTCGCGCACATACTGCACCGCGCTGTAGGGCACGTCTTGAATGGCGCCATCGGCTTGTTGCTCGGTGGCCATCTCTTGGCGGTCCAGGGCAATCACCACCGCATGGGGCGTGGCGCCCGCAGCCTTGATCAAGGCAATCGACTCACGCGCTGCAGTGCCCGCGCTCATCACGTCGTCCACGATCAACACCCGCCCTTTGAGCGGCGCGCCGACCAAGTTGCCGCCTTCGCCGTGGTCTTTGGCTTCTTTGCGGTTGTAGGCAAACGGCACGTTTCGCCCCAAGCGGGCCAATTCAATCGCCACCGCCGCGCCCAGTGGAATGCCCTTGTAGGCAGGGCCAAAAATCATGTCGAACGCGATGCCACTTTGCACCAAGCGTTGCGCGTAAAAGCCAGCCAACTTGCCCAGCTTGGCACCGTCGTCGAACAAGCCAGCGTTGAAGAAATAAGGCGAGATGCGCCCGGCCTTGGTTTTGAACTCCCCGAATTTGAGCACCCCGCAATCCAGCGAGAATTGCACAAATTCTTGCGCCAACGCGTCGTTGGCGGCCACACCTTCTGTCATGGGAAATTCCTTGTTCAAACTGACCAGCCTCAACCTCAATGGCATCCGTTCTGCCGCCCGCAAGGGCGTTGAAGCTTGGCTCGATAAAGCCAAGCCGGATTGTATTTGCGTGCAAGAAATCAAAGCCCAAGCCCCCGATGTGCTGGGCCAGTTCGACACCCTGGCGGGTTTGAAAGGCCACTTTCAGTACGCCGAAAAAAAGGGCTACTCAGGTGTCGGCATCTACACCCGCCACGAACCCAGCGACGTGTTGGTGGGCTTTGATGGCGGCGAGTTCGATGCCGAGGGTCGCTATGTCGAGCTGCGCTTTGACACGCCGACACAAAAGCTCTCCCTGATCAGCAGCTACTTTCCCAGCGGCTCATCGGGCCCCGAACGCCAAGAAGCCAAATACCGTTTTTTGGCGGCGCTGTACCCCCACCTCCAAGCGCTCAAAGCCGAGCGCGAATTTGTGCTGTGTGGTGACGTGAACATTGCCCACCAGCAAGCCGACCTGAAAAACTGGCGCGGCAACCAAAAAAACAGCGGCTTCTTGCCAGAAGAACGCGCCTGGATGACGCAACTCACCACCGACGCCGGTGTGGTCGACGTTTACCGTCAGCTCCACCCCGACACCACCGACGCTTGTTACACCTGGTGGAGCAACCGTGGTCAGGCCTATGCCAACAACGTGGGGTGGCGTTTGGACTACCACTTGGCCACCCCCAAGCTGGCGGGCAAAGCACGGCAAGCCCACATCTACAAAGACGAAAAGTTCTCTGACCATGCCCCCATCACCATCACCTACGAAGGCTTGCTGGCATGAACACCACCCCCCACGCGCCTCGCGTCGCCATTGTGGGTGCAGGCCCGGCCGGCCTCATGGCCGCCGAAGTGCTCAGCGCCGCAGGCCTGGCGGTCCATGTGTATGACGCCATGCCCTCGGTGGGGCGCAAGTTTTTGCTGGCGGGTTTGGGCGGCTTGAACCTCACCCACGCCGAGCCCTTGGAACACTTTGTGACCCGCTACGGCGCGCGCGCCGCAGCCTGCACGCAGTGGCTGCAATCCTTTGGCCCGCAGGCTGTGCGCGATTGGGCCCAAGGGCTGGGCATCGACACCTTTGTGGGCACCTCACAGCGCGTGTTCCCCACTGACATGAAAGCTGCGCCCTTGTTGCGCGCTTGGCTGCACCGCTTGCGCCACCCCACGCAGGGCACGCCCGTCAGCTTTCACATGCGCCACCGCTGGCGTGGCCAGTTGCACGACAGCGGCGCTGAACCGTCACCAAGCTCGGCAGGCGCACCGCCTGCCCACGCATTCACGTTGACGTTCGACAGCCCTCACGGCCCACACACCGCGCCAGCCGATGCCGTGGTCTTGGCCTTGGGGGGTGGCAGTTGGGCACGCTTGGGCTCAGACGGTGCTTGGCAAGCTTGGCTGCCGCCACAGGGCATTGACGTGGCGCCGCTGCGCCCCTCCAACTGTGGCTTTGACGTCAGAGTGAATGGCCGCCTCGGCTGGAGCGAGCACTTTGCCAGTCGCTTTGCGGGCGAAGCCTTCAAGTCGGTGCAGCTGTCGTTCACCGACTCACTGGGGCAGCAGTTCAAGCGCAAAGGTGAATTTGTGGCCACGGCCACCGGCATGGAAGGCAGCTTGGTCTATGCCGCGTCGGCCTTGTTGCGCGACGAGATTGAGCGCGCAGGCCAAGCCACCTTGCACCTGAACTTGCGCCCTGAGTGGAGCGCTGAGCGCGTGCTGGCCGAGGTGACCCATCCACGCGGCTCCAAATCATTGTCCAGCCATCTCAAGAGCCGCTTGAACCTCAACAACTTGCAACTGGGTCTGTTGCATGAAGTGCTCAGCAAAGAGGCCATGCACCAACCCATCGAATTGGCCCAGACCATTCAACACCTGCCCATCACCGTCTGCGCTACGCGTCCACTGGACGAAGCCATCAGCAGCGCAGGGGGCGTGCGCTTGGAAGCGCTCAGCCCAGACTTGATGGCGACCTCGCAACCCGGCCTGTTCTGTGCGGGCGAAATGCTCGACTGGGAAGCCCCCACAGGGGGTTACTTGCTCACCGCATGCTTAGGCAGCGGGCATGTGGCTGGGGCTGGGGTGTTGGCCTATCTGCATGCGTGCTTGGGCACTGACTCTGACGCAAGGCCACTATGATTCACACTTTCTCTGACGGGCCCTTGCTCTAGCCATGTTTCGCACCCTGCTCAAATCGAAAATTCACCGTGTTGTCACCACCCAGTGCGAATTGCATTACGAGGGCTCTTGCGCCATCGACGAAAACCTGCTGGACGCCGCCAACATTTGTGAGAACGAACAAGTCCACATCTGGAACATCAACAATGGCGAACGCTTCATCACCTACGCCATCAAAGGCGAGCGTGGCTCTGGGCTCATTTCGGTGAATGGTTCAGCCGCACGCCGCGCCAGCGTGGGCGACTTGCTGATCATTGCGTCATTCGCGCAAGTGCATGAGGATCAAGTGGCCACGCATGAACCACAACTGGTGTTTGTGGATGAAAAGAACCAGCAAGTGGGCTTGCGCCACCATGTGCCGACGCAGGCTGCGCCGGGGCATGGGACGGATGAGTGCTAGCAGTCACGCCGTGGTGAGCGTGCTCTGCCACAGTCGCGGCGGACACAGCTGTTGCTAAGTAGATCGGGCGGAACACGGACTCGCGTTGTGCGACACATGCTCAACAATGTGCTTGGGCGTTGTGACCCAAATTAAGTTTTTGTCTCGGGCCTGGGCAATGTGTTGCAGGGCTCTTCGCAAATGCCTCAACCGGTAAGGTTGTCCAACAATGTAAGGATGAAGGGCAATGCCCATCACCAGCGGTTGGTGCTGTGACTGCTCGAGCATCTCGTCAAACTGGTCCACGATCATTTGCGCAAAATCTTTGCCGTCCATTTGTCTGGCCACGATCATTGGAATGTCATTGATCTCTTGAGGATAGGGAACAGACCACAAGGTTTGACCGCTGCGGGTTTGCATAGGCACGGGTTGGTCGTCGTGGCACCAATTCAAGGTGTACGCATAGCCTGTTTCGGCCAGCAGATCTGGCGTTAATTTGCTTTCACTGATCCAGGGCGACAACCAACCAGAAGTGACTTGTCCGCTTTCTTGCTGGATGCGGTGTTTGCACATCGCAAGCAAGTCTGTTTCATCGGCCTCGCTCCAACCGCCTTGTCTTTCCGCGTTGCTGTGGCCATGGCCGACCAACTCATCACCGCGATCCACGCAGGCTTGTATCAGTTCAGGGCAGTGGTCATACAGCGCGGTGTTGATCAAGACGGCCGACGGCAATTGAAGTTGGTCAAACAGGTGTAGGCACCGCCAAGCGCCAACGCGGTTGCCATATTCGCGCCAGCTGAAATTCAGCACATCAGGCTGAGGCGACGCGGGGCCAATCATGGCGCCTGCGCCCTCACCAAATGCAAAGTGCTCCAAGTTCAAGGCCAAGTAGACCGCCAACCCGGTTTGGTTGGGCCATGGGTAGGTCGGCCTGCGGTGGATGGCGCTGTAAGGAAAGCGGCCGTGATCCGTCAGCTTGCCGAGAAACATGGGGGTTGAGGAAGACACAGGTTTGTCCTTTGCGGGTGATGTCTCGATGGTGGTGTGGGCCACGCCGAATTCACGGTTGTGGTGCCCGATCATGCAACTGCAATCGATGGATGCATCCAAATGGATTTTCTACGCACCACATGAGCGCACCCATCAGGGCTCGCACAGCACTTCAGATGCACAACTTTAAAGCTTTAGGTATTGCAAATAGTGTTCCAGATGAAGCCTTTGAATTTGGCATGGAAACTGCAAATGACTGCGCTTGTTCTTGCTCTCGTTTTCAACCGTCTTGCACATTGGGCATTCAAGGAGTTTTCATGAAGCGTCGCCAAATTCTTGCCGCAGCTGGAGCTGCTGTACTTTCTTCGCCGGCCATTGTCCGCGCCCAAAGCGTCAATTGGCCCAGCAAAGCGCCCATCCGATTGATTGCCCAATTTCCCCCGGGCGGGTTGGTCGATACCGTCTCGCGGCTGATGGCGCCACATTTGTCTCAGGCCTTGGGACAAACCGTGATCGTTGAAAACAAAGCCGGTGCCGGGGGCTTGATTGGCACAGATTACGTGTCCAAGCAAGCAGCTGATGGCTATTGTTTGCTGGTCAGCCATGCGTCGGTCCACATCTACGCCACCGCCACACGCAACACCATGCCCTTTGATCCAGTGGGTGACTTTTCTCATTTGGCCATGCTGGTTGAGGCCCCCATGGTGATTTTGGTGCGCGCGCAATCGCCCTACAAAACCCTTGCACAGTACCTGGAAGCTGCCAAATCCAAACCGGTGCGTTATGGCACCTCGGGCATCGGTTCGGCCAACCATCTGTATGGTGAGCTGTTAAAAATTGAAGGCCCAGCGCCGGAACACGATCACGTGCCTTACCAAGGCAGCGCACCGGCCATGCAAGACTTGCTCAGCGGCCAAATCGACAGCCTGTTTGACCCCATCACCACCAACGTGGCGCAACTCAAAGCCGGCTCCTTGCGAGCCCTGGTGGTGTCCACACCCCAGCGCTTGCCGGGGCTGCCCAACATTCCCACTTTTGCGGAAGCCGGTTTTCCATCGATGACGGGTTCTCAATGGCTCGGCTTGTCCGCACCCAAAAATCTGCCGGCACCGATTGCCCAAAAGCTCACATCGTTGATGCCAGAAATTTTGGCCAAGCCCGACATCATGGCGCGCTTGGAAGAACTGCAAACCCTGCCCCGCAAGACACCTGTGGTCGGAGATGAATTTGTGAAGGTCATTCAGTCACAAATCAACACCTGGACCAAAGTGGCCAAGCGCGCCAAAGTTGAGGTCATTGTTTGACCCAAGCCGCCAACACCGAAGTCGATTTTGAACAACTGACGGCTTATCAGCGCTACAAGCTGATGGCCAGCTTGATCGTGCCTAGGCCGATCGCGCTGGTGACTACTTTGGGGCCCTCGGGTGTTGCCAATGCGGCACCTTTTTCCATGTTCAACATGTTGGGGGAAGACCCGCCCATTTTGATGGTCAGCATCAACAAGCACAGTGATGGGCAATTGAAAGACACTGCCGCCAACATCTTGCAAAGCGCTGAGTTTGTGGTGCACCTGACGGACGAAGCGATGGTGGAAAAAATGCACGCCTGCGGCGAAGCGTTTCCCTCGCATGTCAGTGAGTTGACTGCGGTCGGTCTCACGCCTGTGCCTTCACACTGTGTGCGCCCGCCACGAATTCAAGAAGCCCCCGTTGCTTTTGAATGCGTGCTGCATGAAACCCTTGAAACGCCGAGCCGATATATTTTCATTGGTGAAATCAAATGGCTCTCAGCCCGAGACGGTTTGATTGACACCCAGCATTGGCGCGTGAACCTGCGCGATTACTCACCCGTCGCGCGCTTTGGCGCTAGCTTTTACATACGCTCTTCAGATCGATTTTCGATTGGCCAAGACGCCCTGCAACCGACAGACAAGCAGATTGATTCTCTCTAGTGGCACGACGTCATCACGCGCGGAGCATGGCTTATTTCTAGATACCTCCTCATCAACCCCAACACAAGCGTTGACACCACGCAGCGGCTCTACACGCACATGGCGCCGCTGCTTGCACCGGGCATGGTGCTCGACATGCGAACAGCCACCACCGGCGCCTCCTACATTGCTTGCGAGGCCAGTCACGCAGTGGCCAGTGCGCACGTGCTGGAACTGTGGGCCGACTATGTGTGCGATCAAAATCTCGCCCTCAACGGCGTGTTGATCGGTTGTTTTGGCGATCCAGGCTTGTTTGCCCTGCGTGAATCGAGCGCATGTCCAGTCACCGGTCTGGCTGAGGCGTCTTTCATTCAAGCCGCACAGTTTGGATCGTTTTCTGTGGTCACGGGCGGGGCTCGCTGGAAACCCATGCTCGAGCGCTTGGCGATGGGTTTGGGTTTTGCCACTCACTTGCAACACATCGAGACCGTGACACCCAGCGGCGCAGAGCTACAAGCCAACCCCCAAATGGCCATTGCATGTTTAACCCATGCCTGCAAGGCTGCATCTTTGCCAGGCGTTCAATCCATCATCTTGGGTGGTGCCGGCTTGGCTGGGTATGCGCCCCTGATTCAACCCTCTATTTGCGTGCCTTTGATTGACAGCGCGCACGCTGGGCTCAGCGCATTGATCAGCCGGTCGGCACCGCATGCCATGCGCGATACCGATGGCTTCGTGGCGCAATGGACCCACGTCTGTGAATCCATGCAACAGCTCAGGCGCTAAAACGGGCAACGCAACGCTGCCCGTGACGGCCAGCCTTCACACCGTCACGTCCACGCGATGCACGGGTGGCTCCGACACCGGCACCCGCTGAGGCTGATTGCGTGTGTACATGAGTTGGCCCACCACTTCATTGGTATGAAAATCTTTGACCTTGACCGTTGCGCCCACGCTGCGCTGCTCAACCCTGTACGTCACGCCTAAGCGCAAAGCATCAGGCATAGGTGCGGGCTTGGACATGGCAGGACGAATGGCAGTCATGGTGGGATTGAGCAATTCAGGTGCTTGCACTGTTGCAGCTCTTCACCTTGATTTCAAGCACTCGAGCAATTCATGACTCAGATGTCATGCAAGTTGCAAGTCTGCGAGAAAACACAGCATGACAAGTTCGACATCTATGGAACGATGTGCAATTTGTCATTCACAAATTTACCGATGTACGATATTTGATTGCTCATCGCCTACGACACTTGCGCCATGCTTCAGTACGAAACCATCCCCGTCACTCCGTTTCAACAAAACAGCTCCATCGTTTGGTGCGACCAAACCATGAAGGCTGCGGTCATCGACCCGGGCGGCGATTTGGAGGTGCTGTTGGCCGCTGTGAAATCCTTGGGGCTAACGCTCGAACAAATCTGGATCACCCACGCCCACATCGACCATGCCGGTGGCACCGCCGAATTGGCCGAGCGTTTGAACTTGCCCATCGTGGGCCCGCATGAGGGTGACCAGTTTTGGATCGATGGTTTGGCACAAGCTGCCGCGAGCTATGGCTTCCCGCCCTCACGCGCTTTCACACCCACCCGTTGGTTGCATGACGGCGACACCGTCACCTTGGGAGGGCACACACTGCAAGTGCGCCACTGCCCGGGCCACACCCCTGGGCATGTGGTGTTTCACTCACCGGAGATCAAGCGCGCCTTTGTGGGCGATGTGCTGTTTGCCGGCAGCATTGGCCGCACTGACTTTCCCAGGGGCAACCACCAAGACTTGATCGACAGCATCACCCAGCGTTTGTGGCCCATGGGCGACGACACGGTGTTCATACCCGGCCACGGCCCCGAGAGCACCTTTGGCCGAGAGCGCGTGAGCAACCCCTATGTGGGCGGCACCTGATCAGCGGTTGTCTTTGGCCCGCTGATACAGCGGCAAGACCTTGGGCAGGTTGGCCTGAATTTCTTCAATCCGGGTGTTGCCAGAAGGGTGGGTGCTGAGCCACTGCGGTGGCGCCCCTTTGTTGGCGGCACTCATTTTTTGCCACAGGGTCACGCCAGCACGCGGGTCATAGCCCGCACGTGAAGCCAGTTCCATGCCCACCAAGTCGGCCTCGGTTTCGTCGTCGCGGCTGAACTTGAGGTTGATCAGGTTGGCCCCTTGCTTGGCCACAAAGTCGGTCAAGTTGGGGTTGACGCCGAAAAACACCGAGGCCACGGTGCTGCCAATGGTGGCCAGCCCATTGGTGGCGGCCGACTTGCCCATGCGCTCACGCGCGTGTTCGCGCAGGGCGTGGGCAATCTCGTGGCCCATCACCATGGCCACTTCGTCGTCGGTCAATTCGAGTTGCTTCAAGATACCGCTGTAAAACGCAATCTTGCCGCCAGGCATACAAAACGCGTTGATTTGGTTGGAGCCAATCAGGTTGACCTCCCACTTCCACTCGCGGGCACGTGGGTTCCATTCGTAGCTGTGCGGAATCAACTCTTTGGCAATGCGGCGCAAGCGCAGCACTTGCGGATGGTCGGCCGGGCCTAAGGCATTTTTCTCGGCCGCCTGCTTGAGCATTTGGCTGTACTGCTGAAACGCCGATTGCTCCACCTCTCCCGCGGGCACCAGCTTGGCAAAGGCCGACTCTTTGCCCACCTCCACGCCCTCGCGTGCCATCAGGACGGCGCTGGGCAAGCCACACGCCAAGGCAAAACCAAGCATTGAAACAAGACGGCGAAGGTGCATGGAGAGTTGTTTGGGCGAAAGCCTGAAAATGGGGGTCATGAACGATACAACAAGTCCTGCTGTTGCGCACCCCAGCACCCCAAACCCAAGCTGGCTAGACGCCTTCAAGGTTTACCTCGAGCCAGCGTCGTGGCGCATGCTGTGCCTGGGGTTTTCTGCGGGTCTGCCCTTGCTGTTGGTGCTGGGCACCTTGAGTTTCAGGTTACGCGAAGCCGGCATCGACCGCAGCACGATTGGCTTTTTGAGCTGGGTGGGCTTGGCCTACGGCTTCAAGTGGGTCTGGTCACCGCTGGTGGACCGGCTGCCGCTGCCGCTGCTCACGCGCTGGCTGGGGCGTCGGCGCAGCTGGCTGCTGCTGGCGCAAAGCGTGGTCATGGCCGGGCTGGTCGGCATGGCACTGCTCGATCCCCAACAAGCCCTCGAACCGGTGGTGTGGTGCGCCTTGGTGGTGGCCTTTGGCTCGGCCACCCAAGACATTGCGCTGGACGCCTACCGGATCGAGTCGGCCGACCTGCACCACCAAGCCGCCTTGGCGGCCACCTACCAAACCGGCTACCGCTTGGCCATGATTTGGGCGGGGGCCGGCGTGCTCTGGGTGGCCGCCCGCGCCTCGGGCACAGACAGCAACAGCTACCAACACGCCGCCTGGCAAACCGCCTACTTGGTGATGGCCGCGTCCATGAGCTTGGGGCTGCTCACCGTGCTGCTGTCGCCCGAACCAGCGCAACCCCCGATCCCGCCGGCGCGCAATCTGCGCGCTTGGCTGCAAGCCGCCTTGGTGGCCCCGTTTGCCGACTTCATTGGCCGCTACCGCTGGCAAGCGGCCTTGATCTTGGGGCTGATTGCGGTCTACCGCATCAGCGATGTGGTGATGGGCATCATGGCCAATCCTTTTTACGTGGACATGGGCTACACCAAAGACGAGGTGGCCGCCGTCACCAAAGTGTTTGGCGTGGTCATGACGCTGCTGGGCGCTTTCATTGGCGGCGTGCTGTCGATGCGCCTGGGTGTCATGCGCATCTTGATGCTGGGCGCTGTCTTGAGCGCACTCACCAACCTGCTGTTTGCCTGGCTGGCCACCCGAGGCCACGATTTGACGGCGCTGATCTGGGTCATCTCCGCCGACAACTTGGCCAGCGGCATTGCATCCGCCGCCTTCATTGCCTACCTGTCAGGCCTGACCAACGTCAACTACTCGGCCACGCAATACGCCTTGTTCAGCTCGATGATGCTGCTGGCGCCCAAATGGCTGGCAGGGTTTTCTGGCGTGTATGTCGACGCCCACGGCTACGAGGCGTTTTTCAACAGCACCGCCTTGCTGGGCGCGCCGGTGTTGGTGCTGGTGTGGCTGGCCTCACGCATCTTGCCCGTCGACGCCACCTCGGCCCAAGACACGCCTTGATTTACCCCGTCTTTACAGAGCAGACAAGGGACGCCGCTTACTGCGTAGGCATGATGCTTGGTCTATGAACACACTGCTCATGATCGAAGACGACCACCGCTTGGCGCACATGGTGGTGGCGTACTTGTCGCAATCGGGTTTTGAGGTTCTGCACGCCGCCACCGGCCTGGGCGGCTTGGCACAGCTGCAAGATGCCAAGGAGACCCCAGACATGGTGCTGCTGGACTTGATGCTGCCCGACATCGACGGCCTCGAAGTGTGCCGCCGCATCCGCGCTTTGCCGGGTGCGATGGCGCAAACCCCGGTGCTGATGCTGACCGCCAAGGGCGACCCGATGGACCGCATCGTGGGCTTGGAGTTGGGCGCCGATGATTACCTGCCCAAGCCCTTCGAGCCCCGTGAATTGCTGGCGCGCATCCGCGCTGTGCTGCGGCGCCACCACCTCGGCAGCCCCGTCCCCACCCTCAACGAGCCGCTGAAATTTGGCAGCTTGCTGATCGACCGCGACGCGCGCAGCGTGACCGTGCGCGGCCAAGCCTGCGAGCTGACCTCGTACCAGTTTGACTTGCTGTGGGTGCTGGCCGAGCGTGCAGGGCGGGTGCTGTCACGCGACCAAATCATGGAGGCTGTGCGCGGGCGTGAGCTCGAAGCCTTCGACCGCTCGATTGACGTGCACATGGGCCGCATTCGCTCGGCCATCGAAGACGATGCCAAAACCCCCAAACGCATTTTGACCGTGCGTGGCGTGGGGTATGTGTTTGCCAAACAACAAGACTGACGCTCGCATGGCCCCTCTCGCCTCGCCCAGTCGCTCATTGCACCTGCCCTTGTATGTGCGCATTTGGTTGGCCGTGGTGTTGGCCGTGGCCTTGCTCACGCTGCTGGCGGGTTGGGTGGCGCGCATGAGCGCAGACCCCCCCTTGCGCGACGTGGTGGTGCGCAACGCTGCGGGCGAGGTGGTGGGCCAAGGTCGCCGACCTTTGCATCCGCATGAAGGCGTGGTTGGCGAGGGCTTGATGACGCACCCGCCCATCGAGGGCGCCACAGAACATGCCCACATGCCTGGGCCGCCGCCCGGCCACTTTGGCACCGGGCCAGAGTTCATGGTGCGCATGCAAGACGGCGAGATGATGCACATCCACTTGCCGCGTCCTGCACGTTCATTCTGGTCGCGCCCACCGTTTGGTTTTTTTTGGACGCTCGGTCTGGTCGGCTTGGCCGTGGCCTTGGCCACCTACCCCATCGTGCGCCGACTCACGCGTCGTTTGGAGCAGTTGCAAAAAGGTGTCGAACAGTGGGGCACGGGTAACTTATCGGCCCGCGTGGCAGTGCACGGCGGCGACGAGGTGGCTTACCTGGCCGATCGCTTCAACCATGCTGCCGAACAAGTCGAACAGCTGGTGACCTCGCACAAATCCTTGCTGGCCAATGCCTCGCACGAGCTGCGCTCGCCGCTCACGCGCATCCGCATGGGACTGGAGCTGATGGGCGACACCCCCTCGCCCGCCATGAAAGAAGAGATTTCGCGCAGTGTGGGTGAGCTCGACCAATTGATCGATGAGATTTTGCTGGCCAGTCGGCTCGACGCCAAAGAAGCCGACATCGGCACGGTCGAGAACGTCGACCTCACCGGCTTGGCCAGCGAAGAGTGCGCCCGCGTCAATGCCGCGCTTGAACTGGGCGATCAACCCCAAAGCCTGCAAGTACCGGGCGTGCCCAAATTGTTGCGGCGCATGCTGCGCAATTTGCTGGAAAACGCGCGCCGCTATGGCACCACAGACATCGAGGTGCAACTCGAATCCCTGGACCCAACGCACCTGGTCTTGCGCGTGTGCGACCGTGGCCCCGGCGTGCCACCTGAGTTGCGCGAACGCATCTTCGAACCGTTTTACCGCCTACCCGGCGCCAGCGAGCGCGAAGGTGGCGTGGGTTTAGGTTTGGCCCTGGTGCGCTCGATCGTGAAGCGCCACGGTGGCCAAGTGCACTGCGAAGACCGCCCAGGCGGCGGCGCCAGCTTTGTGGTGCAGTTGCCTCGGGGCTGACGGCACCCGCGCTGTGCACACGGGCCGCGTGGGTGGCGCTTAAACGTTGATGGCCGAGCCCAGCCCCAGGGCTTGGTTGACACGCGGCATCACCTCTTGCGCCATCAGCTCCATCGAGCGGCGACCCAAGGCCGGGTCGACCAGGTCCATGCCGGCGTAGACGATTTCGCCAAAGTCACCGGCGGTTTCACGCAGCGCCAAGATTTGATCGACCACCTGGTTGACGGTGCCGGTGATCACCAAGTCGCCCATCAAGCGGTCCAAGGTCAGCAAGCTGTCGTCCTCGTCGGGCGAGCGTTTGAAGATGACGTGGCGGTTGGAGATCTTCATCTTGGTCAACATCTGCTGGTAGTAGTAGCGGTAAGGGCTGTTGGCGTCTTCGTGGCCATAGCGCTTGGCGGTGCTGGCGTCGTCGCTGACAAAAATCGTGCGCGCCACGCGCCAATCGGCGGCTTTGGCCTGTTGGCCCACCGAGGCCTTGCCTTCGGCGTAGTTGGCCCAGTGGCTGGGCAACCAGTGCGATAGCAAGAAGTTGGCCGACATGGGGTGAAAGTCGCGCTGGCCCATGGCGATCACACCCTTGGAGAACGGCGCCACCACCGTGCCCACCACTTCGGGGTAGGGCTTTTGGAAAGGCTTCATCAACTCGCCGCGACCAATCGCGGGCACCGCCGTTTGACGGGTGGTGACCTTGAAGCGGTTGTTCTCAAAGTCAATGTCATAGGGTGGGTCGCGTTGCCAGATGGCCAAGATCACGTCGATGGCTTCGGCAAACAATTTGTTGCGGTCTTGGTCCAACATGCCCAAGGACTCGGCGTCAGACGCCAAGGCACCGGGGCTGATGCCAAAAATGAAACGGCCTTTGGCCAGGTGGTCAAACATGGCCGCTTGCGAGGCAATCAAGGTCGGGTGCGCATGCGACAAATTGCTGGTGCCCGAGCCCAATTTGATGTTCTGCGTTTCAAAAATCAGCGTGGCCAAAAACATCAAGCTGTTGGTGACGTTCTCGGCCTTGTCGGTCAAATGCTCGCCCACAAACGCGTCGTAAAACCCCAAGCGGTCGGCATAGATGATGGTTTGCCGATCTTCGTGCAGCGTCTCTGTGGTGTCCCGATGCAAGGGGTGCAAGGGCATGGTGAAGTAGCCTAAACGCATGGTGGTTCTCTCTG
>CANFJA010000019.1 GCA_947447235.1 Comamonadaceae bacterium | reverse complement strand
GGTGAGTTTGGCCAAGTCGATGTGGCCATCATCTTGGGCGCCAACGACGTGGTCAACCCTGCGGCTTTGCAAAAGGGCAGCTCGATTTATGGCATGCCAATTTTGGAGGCCTACAAGGCCAAGACCATCATCGTCAACAAACGCTCCATGGCTGCGGGCTACGCCGGTTTGGACAACGAGCTGTTCTACATGGACAAGACCATGATGGTGTTTGGAGACGCCAAGAAGGTGGTCGAAGACATGGTCAAGGCGGTGGAGTGAACGTGAGCGAACGGCCTTGGTTACATGCCTACCCTGAAGGAGTGCCCGCAGAGGTAGACACCAGCGCCTACACCTCGCTGGTGGAGCTGATGCAAGACAGCTTCGAGCGTTATTCAGATCGCACGGCGTTCAGCTTCATGGGCCGTGACATGAGCTATGCAGAGCTCGACCGCTTGAGCCAGGTGTTTGCGGCTTATTTGCAAAGCTTGGGCTTGCTCGCCGGCGACCGTGTGGCGATCATGCTGCCCAATGTCTTGCAGTACCCCGTGGCGGTGGCCGCGATCTTGCGTGCGGGGTACGTGGTGGTCAACATCAATCCGCTCTACACCCCGCGCGAGTTGGAGGGGCAGCTCAAAGATGCAGACGCCAAAGTCATTGTGATTTTGGAGAACTTTGCTGCCACGCTACAAAGCTGCTTGGGTCAAACGCCGATTCAGCATGTGGTGCTGTGTGCCATGGGGGACCGGCTGGGTTGGCTCAAAGGCTTGGTGGTCAACCATGTGGTGCGGCGTGTCAAAAAACTCGTGCCGAGCTTCAGTTTGCCCCAAGCTGTTCGTTTCAACGATGCCTTGGCCAAGGGCGAAGCATGTGCCTTGACCTTACCGTCTGTGGATGGCGAGGACTTGGCTGTGCTTCAGTACACGGGCGGAACCACAGGGGTCTCCAAAGGTGCAGAACTGTTGCACCGCAACTTGGTGGCCAATGTCTTGCAATCAGAGGCTTGGAATGCGCCCGCACTCAAGCGTGTGCCAACCGATGAGCAGCTCACCTTTGTGTGTGCTTTGCCTCTGTATCACATCTTTGCGTTCACCATCAACATGATGCTGACCTTGCGCATGGGTGGGTGCTCGATTTTGATCCCCAATCCGCGTGACTTGCCCGCTGTGCTGGACGAGTTGTCCAAGCATCGCTTTCACATGTTTCCAGCGGTCAACACGTTGTTCAATGCGCTGGCGCACCACCCAGACTTTGGCAAGGTGGATTGGTCGCATTTGGTGGTGTCCTTGGGCGGTGGCACGGCGGTGCAGGGTGCGGTGGCCAAACTGTGGCTGGAGAAGACCGGTTGCCCGATTTGTGAGGGCTATGGTTTGTCAGAAACCAGTCCCTCCGCCAGTTGTAATTTGGTCACGAGCCAAGCCTACACGGGCACCATTGGCGTGCCCATCCCCAGCACCGAGATGAAGATCGTCGATGACGAGGGGTGTGAACTGCCACCTGGTCAGCCGGGTGAAATTGCGATTCGTGGCCCGCAGGTCATGGCCGGTTATTGGCAGCGACCCGATGAAACCGCACGCGTGATGACTGCCGACGGTTTTTTTAAATCTGGCGACATTGGGGTGATGGATGAACAAGGTTTTTTCCGAATCGTGGACCGCAAGAAAGACATGATTTTGGTGAGCGGCTTCAACGTCTATCCCAACGAAGTGGAAGAGGTGGTGTCCAGCCTTCATGGCGTCTTGGAATGCGCTGTCATTGGCGTGCCGGATGAACGCACCGGCGAGGCCGTGAAGTTGGTGGTGGTCAAAAGCGACCCGGCGTTGACCGAGGCAACGGTGCGCGATCACTGCAAACAAAATCTCACCAATTACAAGCACCCACGTTGGGTCGAGTTTCGCAGCGAGTTGCCCAAGACGCCGGTGGGCAAGGTGCTGCGTCGCGAGTTGCGCGACAAGCCATGAGCCGTGTGGCCTTGGTCAGCGCCATGCACGAAGAGCTGGCGGCGGTGCTCGCGCGCATGCCTGATGAGCGCAAGACCGTGGTCGCTGGCCGCGAATTTTGGATCGGTCATTGGCATGGGCACGAGGTGGTGGCGGTGCTCTCGCGCATTGGCAAGGTGGCGGCAGCAACCACTGCCACGGTGTTGATCGAGCGCTTCGGTGTCAACCGCATGGTGTTCACTGGTGTAGCCGGCGGTTTGGCCGAGCAAGTTCGCGTGGGCGATGTGGTGGTGGCGAGCCAATTTGTCCAACACGACATGGACGCCTCGCCCTTATTTCCTCGGCACGAAGTGCCCTTGACGGGCATCACACGCTTTGGCGCTGATGTTGCCTTGCGCGACGCACTGCGGGCGGCGGCGCCTTTGGCGATGCGAGATTTGGTGCAAACCTTGCCGCGTGACCAATGGTTGCGCATCGACTTCGCGCACGCCCGCGTCCACCAAGGCTTGGTCATCAGTGGGGACCGTTTCGTTTCGCAGAGTGCAGACAGCCAGGAATTACAACAACGTGTGCCCGACGCTTTGGCGGTGGAAATGGAATGCGCTGCGATGGCCCAGGTGTGTCACGACTACGGCGTGCCCATGGCTGCGGTCCGCATCATCTCGGACCGCGCCGACGATTCAGCACACGTGGATTTTCCTCAGTTCATTCGCCACATCGCCAGCAACTTCAGTGTGGCGGTGTTAAACCGCTTGTTGCAAAACTTACCGGCCTGAGGTTTTATTTCAACCAACCGCGCTTGCGGAAGTACCACATCGGGACCACCGCGCTGGCGATCATCAGCCCCAAGGCAAATGGGTAGCCCCAGGCTTTGTCGAGTTCGGGCATGTACTGGAAGTTCATGCCGTAGATGCTCGCAATCAAGGTGGGAGGCAGTAACGCGACGCTGGCCACCGAGAAGATCTTGATGATCTTGTTTTGGTTGATGTTGATGAAACCCACGGTGGCGTCCATCAAGAAGTTGATCTTGTCGAACAAGAACGCGGTGTGGTTGTCCAGCGACTCGATGTCGCGCAAGATTTGGCGCGCCTCTTCAAATTGCTCGGCATTGAGCATGCGTGAGCGCATCATGAAGCTCACCGCACGGCGGGTGTCCATCACGTTGCGACGGATACGTCCGTTCAAGTCTTCTTGGCGCGCAATGGCCCCCAGCACTTCACCAGCCAACACGTCGGTCACGTCTTCAGACAACACCAGCTTGCCCGCTTTTTCGAGCTGGTCGTAAATGCCTTCCAGCGTATCGGCGGAGTACTCGGCATCGGCGTCAAACAACTTGAGCAACACCTCTTTGGCGTCTTCGATCAAGCCCGGTGCTCGCCGCGCACGCATGCGCAGCAAGCGAAACACCGGAACGTCTTCGTCGTGGATGGAAAACAGCACGCCACGGCTTTTCAAGGCGTTGTTGTTTTGGTTCAAGATAAAGGCCACACGCACCGTGCGTGGCTCGTCTTCGTCGGCGATCAAAAAGTCGCTGCGGATGTGCAGTTCGCCGTTGTCTTCTTCGTAAAAACGGGCCGACTCTTCAATGTCTTCGTCCATCGCGTCTTCTGGGATGGACAGGCCGTAGTACTGTTTGATCCAGCGCTTTTCTTCCAACGTGGGAGCCTCAAGGTCCACCCAGATCGGTTGAAATTTAGAGAGTTCTTCCAGCGACTCGATCTCTTCTTGGAAGAGACGGCCGTTGGCCAGCGTGAAAATATTGAGCATGGCAGGCGTGGTGTGTGTGCACCGGAGTTCGAAGGTGTGAAATACAGCAGCTTTCGAATCTGGGCGGCACCAAAGGCCTTCAAAGACTCGAAAGCTACCAACTAGGGTAGGTTTCCAAGGAGATTGCTCCGCTGTTAAAGAACCTGAATTATGGCACTGGTGGCTGTGACTTAGGGGTTTTTACGGGGCAACTTTCCCCCAATCTTTGACAAAGCCCCATTGCCTTTTTGGGGCAGTGAGCGCATAGTGAAACTGCCAATTCACCAAAGGAGGCTCTTATGAACTTGACGATCAGCGGTCACCACCTTGAAATCACCCCTGCCTTGCGAAGCTATGTGACCGGCAAGCTCGATCGAATTACCCGACATTTCGACCAAGTGGTGGATGTGAAGGTGCTGTTGAGCATTGAAAACCAAAAAGAGAAAGACGGCCGCCAAAAAGCCGAATGCAATATCCACGTCAAAGGCAGCGACATGTTTGCCGAAAGCGCCCACCAAGACTTGTATGCAGCAGTGGATGATCTGGTTGATAAATTGGATCGCCAAGTGGTGCGTCACAAAGACCGCTTGCAAAGTCACCACCATGAAAGCCCTAAGCGGCTCATGTGATTTTTAAAATAAAAGCATTCAAAACGCCAGTCTTAGACTGGCGTTTTTCTTTTGTCACAGGGTTTTCATCAGGTGCATAATCTGCCGCTGAACCATGAACCGACTTGCGACCATCTTGCCTCCCGCACAAGTGCTTGTGCATATGGAGGTCACCAGTAAAAAACGCGCTTTTGAAGAGGCGGGGCTGTTGTTTGAGAGCTTGCATGGTTTGAGTCGGGCCTTGGTGGCCGACAGCTTGTTCGCCCGCGAGCGCTTGGGTTCAACGGGCTTAGGCCATGGCGTGGCCATTCCGCATGGCCGCATCAAGGGCCTCAAGTCGCCGATGGCCGCGGTGTTTCAGTTGGCACAAGCCATTGGGTTTGATGCGCCAGATGAGCAACCGGTCAATTTGTTGATCTTCTTGTTGGTGCCAGAGGCTTCGACGCAAAAGCACCTCGAAATCCTGTCTGAAATTGCCGAGTTGCTGAGTGACACAGCCTTGCGCGAAACCATCAAAACTTGCGGGGACGCCGCTGAGCTTCACCGCATCATCTCTACCTGGAACGCGGTGTCGTTTTGAAACCTACCGTCATCAGCGCTGACGTTTTATTTGAAGAATTTCGCGGCAAGCTGCGCTGGAATTGGGTTGCGGGCTTGAGCGCTTCGGAGCGACCTTTTGACGAAGTGGCCGTGCGTGCGGCCCGATCAGGCGCAGACTTGGTCGGCTACCTGAATTACATCCACCCCTACCGTGTACAAATTTTGGGTGAGCGAGAAATCGCCTACATCGCCAAAGGCAGTTCGGCCGATTGCGTGCGCCGTGTGTCACGCATCGTGACTTTAGAGCCGCCTTTTTTGGTCTTGGCGGATGGTCAAACTGCCCCTGACGAATTGTTGGCCATGTGCGAGCGGGCACAAATCCCGATGTTCGCTACCGCTGAGTCAGCTGCTTTTGTGATCGATGTGCTGCGCGCTTACTTGTCCAAACACTTTGCCGATCGCACCTCGATGCATGGCGTGTTCATGGACATTTTGGGCCTGGGCGTGATGATCACTGGCGAGTCAGGCTTGGGCAAAAGCGAGCTTGGCTTAGAGCTGATTTCGCGTGGCAACGGATTGGTGGCCGATGATGCGGTGGATTTGTTTCGCATCAACCAAGCCACCATTGAGGGCCGCTGTCCAGAGCTGTTGCAAAACTTGCTGGAAGTTCGCGGCATTGGCTTGCTCGACATACGCGCCATTTTTGGTGAGACGGCCGTGCGCCGCAAGATGCGACTCAAGTTGATCGTGCACTTGGTGCGCAAAGAAACCTTAGAACGCGATTACGAGCGTTTGCCCCACGAGCCTTTGACCCAAGACGTCTTGGGCGTGCCCATACGCAAAGTGGTGATTCAAGTGGTGGCTGGGCGCAACATCGCGGTGTTGGTGGAGGCGGCGGTCCGCAATTCCATCTTGCAGTTGCGTGGTGTCGACACCTACCAAGAGTTCATTGCCCGCCATCGGCGTGCCATGGAGTCTTGAGCGCTGAAGCGCTGCCTTTCAAGACGCGGCGGTTATTTGGCTGCTGGGCGATGCGGACAAGCTTTTTTGAGGCAGTGCGCATACAAACTTAAGGCGTGGTCGGCGATCTCAAAACCTTGTTTCTTGGCGACTTTGATTTGCAGCGCCTCAATGTCCGGGTCGTGAAATTCTTCCACCCGCCCGCAGTCGAGGCACACCAAGTGGTCGTGGTGTTCGCCTTGGTTGAGTTCGTAGACCGCGCGCTCACTTTCAAAATGGCTGCGCTTGAGGATGTCCGCCTGCTCGAACTGCATCAGCACCCGATAGACCGTGGCCAAGCCAATGTCGACCTGTTGTTGCAGCAACTGCCGGTAGACGTCCTCTGCGGTCATGTGGCGTTGTGTGCCGGCTTGAAACAGCTCCAAAATTTTCAGCCTTGGCAGGGTGACTTTTAGGCCAATGTTTTTGAGCTCGTCCGCGTGTGCCATGATGTCTATTCCCTCGGGCGCAACAGCTGCCCGCTACAATGAACTGATCATATCCTTACCGCCCGATTCGGCCTTTCACACCATGTTTGAACTCTGTCGAAAAGCCCGCCCTGTCATGCAGTTTTGTCGGTTATTTTTGGTTGCCTTCAGTGTGCTGGCGGGGCTTGGTTTAACCGCTTGTTCCAGTCCGATCACCCCTTATCGGCCAGAGGTGGTTCAAGGCAATTTCGTTTCCAGCGAGCAGGTCCAGGCTTTGCGCATAGGGATGCCACGCCAAACGGTGCGTGATATTTTGGGCACGCCGTTGGTGACCAGCCTGTTCCATGTTGAGCGCTGGGACTACGCGTTCACCATCCGCCGTCAAGGCGCAGAGCCCCAACAGCGCCGCTTGAGCGTTTTCTTCAGGGCTGACATGCTCGACCGAATCGAAGGCGACCCCTTGCCCACCGAGGCAGAGTTCGCCGCCAAAGTGGACACGCGTCGCCCAACAGCCAAGGCCCCAGCGATGCAGGCCTCGGAGGAGGCCTTGTCAAAGTTTCCACCCAAAGTCGCACCCGCTGCTTCCTCTGCTGCCCCAGCCATGGGTGCCGTCAATTACCCGCCGCTTGAAAGCCCTTGAACATGAGCCCTTCATCCGATAAGTTGCGCATCGCCATTGCGGGTGCCAGTGGCCGTATGGGCCAGATGTTGATTGAAGCGGTGCGCCATGGCGACGACTTGCATCTCAGCGGTGCCTTGGACGTTGCTTCCAGCCCAGGCATTGGCAACGATGCGACGGGTTTTTTAGGGCAAGCCAGCGGCGTCACGATTGGGTCGGATGTCCGTGCCGGACTCAAAAACACCCAGGTGTTGATTGATTTCACGCGTCCCGAGGGCACCTTGGCCCACTTGGCCATTTGCCGAGAGTTGGGTGTCAAGCTGGTCATTGGCACCACAGGCTTCACCGATGCGCAAAAAGCCGAGATTGCAGCGGCGGCACAAGACATTGCCATCGTCATGGCACCCAACATGAGCGTGGGCGTCAATGTGACCTTGAAGCTGTTGCAAATGGCCGCACAAGCCATGCCCACCGGGTACGACATCGAAATCATCGAAGCCCACCACCGCCACAAGGTCGATGCGCCGTCCGGCACCGCCTTGAAGATGGGCGAGGTGATTGCGCAGGCCTTGGGGCGTGACCTCAAAGACTGTGCGGTCTACGAACGCTATGGTCACACCGGAGAGCGCGACCCGTCCACCATTGGTTTTGCCACCATCCGTGGCGGCGACATCGTGGGGGACCACACCGTGTTGTTTGCCGGGACCGGTGAGCGCATTGAAGTGACTCACAAGTCTTCGAGCCGCGCCACGTATGCACAGGGCAGCTTGCGCGCTGCGCGCTTCTTGGCCAGCCAAAGCAAGGGGCTGTTTGACATGTTTGACGTATTGAATTTGCGATGAATCCTTCGACATTCAACTCAGATGGCGACGTCTTGAGTCTGACGCTGAAATTGCTTTTGTTGGCGATGTCGGTGGCCAGCTGGAGCGTCATCGCCTATAAAACTTGGTTTTTGCATCGCGTAGGCGCCGATCTGTATGTGTCGAGAGCGGCCTTTTGGCAGGCGCCGGATCGACAGCAGGCCTTGGTTGCGCTAGGCGCGCTCGATCGCATGCAGGTGCTGAACCCTTTGGCGCAAGCTGAGCAGCACCTGGTGGCAGGTACTTTAGGCACGCAAGCTGAGCGGGCTGATCAGCGAACCCGTGTGCTGCGCGACGCCTTGCACAGTGTCTTGCATCGCTTGCAGTCCGGGCAGGTCTTGCTGGCCAGTGTGGGGGCCACGGCGCCCTTTGTCGGATTGTTGGGAACGGTATGGGGCATCTACCATGCCTTGGTGGGTATTGCGGCTTCCACGCAATTCACCTTAGAGCACGTCGCCGGGCCAGTGGGTGAGTCCTTGGTCATGACGGCAGCAGGCTTGGCGGTGGCTTTGCCTGCTGTGGTGGCCTTCAACATCATGGGCCGGGTGATCAACCGCTTGGAGCAAGAGCTGGAAGGCTTTGCCTACGACCTGAGGGCGTTGTGAATGTCCTTTGGCCGCATCGAGCGCACGCCGGGGCAAGTGCCCATGAGCGACATCAACGTCACCCCCATGGTCGATGTGATGCTGGTGCTGTTGGTGATTTTCATCATCACAGCGCCTTTCTTGGCCAGTGCCTTGCATCTGAGTTTGCCAAAGGCTGAGTCTGCCCAGTCCAATGCGTCGGCCCGGGTTGTGCGTGTACAACTCAACGCCCAAGGCCAAATTTTTCTAGAAGACAAACCCTTGCCATGGCCTGAGTTCGCGAAAGCCTTGCGCCAGCGTGCGACCCAGGCCGCCTCTTCGGAGGACGGCTCTTTGCCCGAAGTCCAACTCCAAGCCGATGCAGACGTTGCCTATGGTCGTGTGGTCGAAGTGATGGACTTGGCTCAGCTGGCCGGTCTCAACCGCATTGGCTTTGTCACCGAGCACAAACCCGCTGCATCCAAGCCCTAAAATCGCATCACACCCGCCTTTCTCTGGCGATGCGCCCCGAGCCCATGCGGGGTTTTCAGACCGACTCCATGCAAGACAAATACAACCACACCGAGGTCGAACGCGCCGTTCAGACCGCTTGGACCCAACGTGACGCCTACCGCGTGACTGAAAACGCACGCGACGCACAAGGCCAACTGAAAAAGAAGTTCTACGCCTGCTCCATGCTGCCTTACCCCAGCGGCAAGTTGCACATGGGCCATGTGCGCAACTACACCATCAACGACATGCTCACGCGCAGCCTGCGCATGAAGGGCTGGAACGTCTTGATGCCCATGGGCTGGGATGCGTTTGGTTTGCCCGCCGAAAACGCTGCGTTGAAGAACGGTGTGCCACCGGCCAAGTGGACCTACGAGAACATCGCCTACATGAAGCAGCAGATGCAGGCCATGGGCCTGGCCATCGACTGGTCACGCGAGGTGGCCACCTGTGACCCGAGCTACTACAAGTGGAACCAGTGGCTGTTTTTGAAGATGCTGGAAAAAGGCATCGCCTACCGCAAGACCCAAGTGGTCAACTGGGACCCGGTGGACCAAACTGTGCTGGCCAACGAGCAGGTGATCGACGGCAAAGGCTGGCGCACCGGTGCGGTGGTGGAAAAGCGCGAAATTCCGGGCTACTACCTCAACATCACCCAGTACGCCCCTGAGCTGCTGGCGCATGTGCAAATGGGCAACGACCAAGCCACCCTCAACGGCTGGCCCGACAAAGTGCGCCTGATGCAGGAAAACTGGATCGGCAAATCCGAAGGTGTGCGCTTTGCGTTCACCCACGAGATCAGGGGCGTGGACGGCAGGTTGATCGGGTCATCGGAAAACTCACCTGAAGGTGAGTTGGGCAAGATGTACGTGTTCACCACGCGTGCCGACACCATCATGGGCGTGACCTTCTGCGCAGTGGCGGCCGAACACCCCCTCGCTTTGCACGCAGCGGCATCGAACCCGGCCCTGGCCGCATTCCTTGAAGCCTGCAAATCCGGTGGCACCACCGAAGCCGAACTGGCCACCCAAGAAAAAAAGGGCATGGCCACAGGCTTGTTCGTCACGCACCCCTTGACTGGCGCGAAAGTGGACGTGTGGGTGGGCAACTATGTGCTCATGTCTTATGGCGACGGCGCAGTGATGGGCGTGCCTGCGCATGATGAGCGTGACTTTGAATTTGCCTTGAAATACGACTTGCCCATTCGGCAGGTGGTTGGCCTTGACGCGGCCGCACCCGCCGATGCCGCTTCCATGGCGTTCGATGCCAAAACTTGGCAAGAGTGGTATGCCACCAAAGCCGGTGTGTGTGTGAACTCTGGGGCCCTCGACGGTCTGCGGTTCAAAGAGGCGGTGAACCAAGTGGCCGAGTTGTTGGCCACCCAAGGCCTGGGCGAGAAAAAAACCACCTGGCGTTTGCGTGACTGGGGCGTGAGCCGCCAGCGCTACTGGGGCACGCCGATTCCCATCATCCATTGCGACGAACACGGCGCGGTGCCGGTGCCCGAAAAAGACCTGCCGGTGGTGTTGCCGCAAGACTGCATCCCGGACGGCTCGGGCAACCCCTTGCACACACACGAAGGCTTCCATGCAGGGGTGACTTGCCCGGTGTGTGGCAAGCCGGCGCGTCGCGAGACCGACACCATGGACACCTTCGTGGATTCGTCTTGGTACTTCATGCGCTATTGCGATCCGACCAACGCCGACCAGATGGTGGCCGAAGGCACAAGCTACTGGATGCGCGATGCCCATCAAGCCAGCGGTGGCAGTGGCATGGACCAGTACATCGGTGGCATCGAACATGCCATCTTGCACCTGCTCTATGCGCGCTTTTGGACCAAGGTCATGCGCGACATGGGGCTCGTCACGGTGGACGAACCCTTCACCAAGTTGCTCACCCAAGGCATGGTGCTCAACCACATCTACTCGCGGCGCACCGCCAAGGGCGGCAAAGACTATTTCTGGCCGCATGACGTAGAGCATGTGCTCGACGACGCAGGCAAGGTGGTGGGTGCCAAGCTCAAGAACGCGGCTGACAGCAGCGACGGCCAACTGCCTGTGGGCACGCCCATCGACTACGAGGGCGTGGGCACCATGTCCAAGTCCAAGAACAACGGCGTCGATCCCCAAGACCTGATTGAAAAATACGGTGCCGACACCGCACGCCTGTACACCATGTTCACCGCGCCTCCTGAGGCCACCTTGGAGTGGAACGATGCGGCGGTGGAAGGCAGCTACCGCTTCTTGCGCCGTGTCTGGAACTTTGCCTTCAAGCACGAAGCCTTGCTCAAAGCCGCTGTGGCGGGCGATGTCAGCACGGCCGCTTTACGCACCGAAGCCAAAGACCTGCGCCGCGAAGTGCACCTGGTGCTCAAACAAGTCAGCTACGACTACGAGCGCATGCAATACAACACCGTGGTCTCGGGTTGCATGAAGTTGCTCAACGCGCTGGAAGACTTCAAGTCCGATGGCAGTGCGGCCGACACCTCGGTGGTGTGCGAAGGCATGTCTGTGTTGCTGCGTTTGCTCTACCCCGCGTGTCCGCACCTCAGTGCCAACCTGTGGGTTGAGTTGGGCTACGCCGCGCGTTTGGGCGACTTGCTCGACACGGCTTGGCCCGAGGTCGATGCGTCAGCCTTGCTGCGCGACGAGATTGAACTCATGTTGCAAATCAACGGCAAGCTGCGCGGGTCTGTGCACGTCAGCGCCAACGCCTCCAAAGAAGACATCGAGCAGGCCGCCTTGGCCACCGAGGCTTTCATCAAGCAAGCCAACGGTGCCGCGCCCAAGAAGGTCATCGTGGTGCCTGGCCGTCTGGTCAACGTGGTGGTGTAAGGCATGCCCATGAACGCCATCCGTCGTTTTGCTGTGTTACTGGCGCTGGGCGTCGCCGTGTTCTTGACGGGATGTGGCTTTGAGCTGCGTCAATCGCCCTCGTATGCCTTTCGCACCCTCTTCAGCACTGGACCCATCAACTCGACCATTGGCATCCAGTTGAATCGGGGCTTGCAGAACTCAGGGCAAGTGGAAGTCATCACCGACGTGCGGCAGATTGAGCGGGCCCAAGTCATCTTCGACCCATTGGCTGAAGTGCGAGAAAAAGTGGTGGTGGGGCGGACTTCGTCGGGTGCGATTCGTGAGTTTCAACTGCGCTTGCGTTATCGCTTTCGCTTGCGCACGCAAGAAGGCAAAGAGTTGATCCCCGAAACCGAGATCCAACTCAACCGCGACATCAACTTCAACGAGACCGGTGCGTTGTTCAAAGAGTCTGAAGAAGGCTTGCTCTATCGCGACATGGAAAACGACTTGGTGCAACAAATCCAACGTCGCTTGGCCACGCTGCGTCAACTCTGAGCGACGCATGCAAGTCGCGGCCAACCAACTCTCGCAGCACTTGCAGGCACACGCCAGCAAAGGCCTGCGCAGCCTCTACACCTTGCATGGGGATGAGCCCTTGTTGCAGCAAGAGGCGATGGACGAGCTTCGACACATCGCGCGTCGTCAAGGCTATACCGAGCGCAGCGTCTACACCGTGGCCGGCGCTCACTTTGACTGGGGTGAGGTGTTGGCAGCAGGTGGCTCCATGAGCCTGTTTGCCGACAAGCAGATCATTGAAATTCGCGTTCCCTCGGGCAAGCCAGGCAAAGAAGGCAGCGTGGCCTTGCAGCACATTGCCGAATTGGCGCAGGGCAACGACAGCACCTTGACCGTGATCATGTTGCCGCGACTAGACAAACAAACCAAGAGCACGGCTTGGTTTGCCGCCTTGGAGAACAACGGCATCAGCGTGCAGATCGACCCGGTCGAGCGTCTTGCCTTGCCCACGTGGATTGCCCAGCGGCTGGGGGCGCAACAACAGCGCGTGGCCGAAGGTGAAGCCGGGCAACACACCTTGCAGTTTTTTGCCGACCGGGTAGAAGGCAACTTGCTGGCAGCGCACCAAGAAATTCAAAAGCTCGGGCTGCTCTACCCCGAAGGTGAACTCAGCCTGGAACAGGTGGAGCGTGCGGTGCTCAATGTGGCGCGCTACGACGTGTTCAAGCTTTCAGAAGCCGTGCTCAGTGGCCAGCCCTTGCGCGTGCAACGCATGCTCGACGGCTTGAAAGCCGAGGGTGAGGCCGAGGTGCTGGTGCACTACACCCTGGCCGAAGAAATCCGTGCCTTGAAGCGCGTGAAAGATGCGGTGGCCGCAGGCAAGGCGCTGCCCATGGTGTTGCGCGAGCAGCGCATTTGGGGGCCGCGTGAGCGCTTGTTCGAGCGCGTGTTGCCCCGCTTGAGCGTGAGCATGCTCGACAAGCTCTTGCAATCGGCCCATCAAGTCGATGGCATTGTCAAAGGCCTCAAAGTGCCTGAGTGGCCCACCGACAGCTGGCAAGCCTTGCACCGCTTGGCCATGCGCCTGTGCCGCGCCTGCATGGCGCGGCCCGCTTGAAGGAAAATACGCCCATGACTTCACACACCCTTGCCGAGCAGATGCAATTGCTGGGTGCCCAGGCCAAAACCGCCTCGGCCCAAATGGCCAAAGCTTCTGCGGCTTTGAAAAGCCAAGCCCTGCGCCATTTGGCCGCTTTGCTGCGCGCCAACGTCGATGCATTGCAGACGGACAACGCCAAAGACATTGCGCGCGCCACCGCTGCGGGCCTGGACGCCCCCATGGTGGATCGCCTCAAGCTCAGCCCCAAGGTGTTGGAGACTTGCGCACTGGGCTGCGAGCAACTGGCCAACATGCCCGATGTGATTGGCGAAATCATCGGCATGAAGCAACAACCCAGCGGCATCCGCGTGGGTCAAATGCGTGTGCCCATTGGCGTGTTCGGCATGATTTTCGAGAGTCGTCCCAACGTCACCATCGAGGCGGCCTCCTTGGCCATCAAGAGCGGCAACGCCTGCATCTTGCGCGGCGGTTCTGAAGCCATCGAGTCCAACAAAGCCCTGGCCTTGCTGGTACAGCAAGCCCTGGTGCATGCCGGCTTGCCCGCTGAAGCTGTGCAACTGGTGCCCACCACCGACCGCGAGGCCGTGGGGCATTTGATTGCCATGCCGCAGTTTGTGGACGTCATCATTCCACGCGGCGGCAAAGGCTTGATTGAGCGCATCAGCCGCGACGCCAAGGTGCCCGTCATCAAACACCTCGATGGCAACTGCCACACCTATGTCGATGACCCCTGCGAGATCGACATGGCCGTCACCGTGGCGGACAACGCCAAAACCCAAAAATACAGCCCCTGCAACGCCAGCGAAAGTTTGTTGGTGGCGCGCGGCGTGGCCGCAGCGTTCTTGCCTCGCATTGGGACCATCTTTGCGGCCAAAGGCGTGGAAATGCGTTGCTGCTCCGAAGCCCGCGCCTTGCTGGCGAAAGTTCAAGGCGCGCAACTCAAAGACGCCACCGAGCAAGATTGGTTTGAGGAATACCTGGGCCCCATCATCAGCATCAAGGTGGTCGACGGCTTGGATGCCGCGATTGCGCACATCAACCACTACGGCAGCCACCACACCGAGTCCATCTTGACGCGTGACCACATGCATGCCCAGCGTTTCTTGCGCGAGGTCGATTCGTCCAGCGTCATGGTCAATGCCAGCACCCGGTTCGCAGATGGTTTCGAGTACGGTTTAGGCGCCGAAATAGGCATTTCGACTGACAAGTTCCATGCCCGTGGTCCTGTGGGCATTGAAGGCCTGACCTCGCTCAAGTACGTGGTGTTGGGGCAAGGCGAAATCCGCGTCTGATCCCGCGCGGTGACAGCGCATGCAATGAAGTTCGAATTCGAGACCTCAGGTCCTAGAATTGCCCCCCACTAGAAGGACACCATGGTTCCCCACCTCATCACCGCCTTGACGGGCCCCATCAACGAACTCGAGCAGCGCATCCTCGACTCCATGCCTGCGATTGAGCGCTGGTTTCGCTTGGAGTGGATGGAGCACACGCCTCCGTTTTACACCTCGGTCGACATTCGCAACGCAGGCTTCAAGCTCGCCCCGGTCGACACCAACCTCTACCCCGGCGGCTGGAACAACCTCACCCCAGAGATGCTGCCCTTGGCCGTGCAAGCGGCGATGGCTGCGATTGAAAAAATCTGCCCTGAAGCCCGCAACCTGCTGGTGATTCCTGAGAACCACACCCGCAACATGTTCTATTTGTCGAATGTGGCGCAGTTGCAGCGTATTTTCTACATGGCGGGTTTGAATGTGCGCATCGGCTCGATCAACCCTGAGATCAAAGAAACCACCACCATCGACTTGCCCAACGGCGACAGCGTCACGCTCGAGCCCGTGATTCGCAGCAAGCGCCGCTTGGGCCTCAAGGACTTCGACCCCTGCACCATCTTGCTCAACAACGACCTGAGCGCAGGCCTGCCGGGTATCTTGGAAGATTTGCACGAGCAGTATTTGTTGCCACCGCTGCATGCCGGTTGGAGCGTGCGGCGCAAAAGCAAACACTTTGAGTGTTACGAAGAGGTCGCCAAGCGCTTTGGCAAGTTGTTGGGCATCGATCCCTGGTTGATCAACCCCATGTTCAACCAGTGCGGCGAAGTCAACTTTGCCGAAGGCACTGGCATGGAATGCCTTCAGAGCAACGTGGATGCACTGCTGACCAAGATCAAACGCAAATACAAAGAGTACGGCATCCAAGAAAAGCCGTTTGTGATTGTCAAAGCGGACAACGGCACCTATGGCATGGGCATCATGACGGTGCGCGATGTCAAAGACCTGGAAGCCCTGAACCGCAGAACACGCAACAAAATGAGCGTGGTCAAAGATGGTCAGTCGCTCAACCAAGTCATCATCCAAGAAGGCGTGCTCACCTACGAGCGTTTGAACGACGCCGTGGCCGAACCCGTGGTCTACATGATGGACCGCTATGTGGTGGGGGGCTTCTACCGTGTGCATGCCGACCGTGGCATTGACGAAAACCTGAATGCGCCCGGTGCCAGTTTCATTCCTTTGGCCTTTGAGCAAAGTGCCCACACCCCTCAGCCAGGGGTCAAACCTGGGGCCAGCACCCCGAACCGCTTTTACATGTATGGGGTGATCGGTCGCTTGGCCATGTTGGCTGCGAGCTACGAGCTCGAAGCCACCGACCCCGAAGCTGAAAATTACGACTGAGGTAAATCAAGATGGAACAACATGCCAAGTCTTCGCTGACGGCTTTGACCTTGGGCGCCATTGGCGTCGTGTACGGCGACATCGGCACCAGCGTGCTGTATGCCATGAAAGAAGTATTTGGCTCTGGCCATGTCGAGTTCACCCCAGACAATGTGTATGGCATTTTGTCGATCTTCTTTTGGACACTCACCACCATCGTGTCGGTGAAGTATGTGGCCTTGGTGCTGCGTGCTGACAACAATGGCGAGGGGGGGTTGGTGGCCATGCTGGCCTTGGCCTCGATGTCGGTCAAAGACAAACCCAAGCTGCGCAGCAAGATGCTGTTGGTGGGTATTTTTGGCACCTGTTTGTTTTATGGCGATGGGGTGATCACCCCAGCGATTTCGGTGCTGTCTGCGGTGGAAGGTTTGGAGGTGGTGTCGCCTGCGTTTAAAAAGTATGTGATCCCTCTTACCCTGATCATCTTGTTCGGTTTGTTCGCCGTGCAAAAACGAGGCACTGGCGGTATCGGTAAATTTTTTGGCCCGATCACGGTGGTGTGGTTCATTGCGATTTCAGCTTTGGGCCTTTATCACATCGAGGCACATCCCGAAATTTTGTGGGCCATCAGTCCGCATTACGCCCTGAGCTTTATCTTCAACGAGCCCGAGGTCACGTTTTTGATCTTGGGTGCTGTGGTCTTGTGTGTGACGGGCGGTGAAGCCTTGT